>DASVEU010000046.1:0-4397 GCA_036380395.1 Gaiellaceae bacterium | reverse complement strand
GAGCCGCTCGCGGCCGAAGCAGATCCCGACAAGGTGCGTCAGGTCTTCAACATCCTCGTCGAGAACGCGCTCCGCTACTCGCCGGTTGGCGGCACCGTCACGGTTGGGGCGCGGCGCAACCACGACCGAGTCGAGGTGCGTATCGCCGACGAGGGAATCGGGATTCCGGCCGCGGAGCGCGAGCGAATCTTCCGGAAGTTCTACCGGGCCGAGTCCGCCGCGCGGGACGGCGCGGCCGGCACGGGGCTCGGTCTCTTCATCGCCAAGGAACTGGTCACCGCGATGGGCGGTCGCATCTGGGTCGACTCCACCGAAGGGAAAGGCTCGAGCTTTTCGTTCGAGCTCCCCGTTGCACGGGAATAGATGGCAGCCGGTTTGGGTATAGCGGCGGCGACTCACCGGTGGTGCGTCCCCTCATGACCAAAGTTCTCGTAATCGACGACGAGGCTCCGATTCGTCTGCTCTGTCGAGTGAACCTCGAAGCAGAAGGCATGGACGTGATCGAGGCTCCGGACGGCCCCTCCGGGGTGGACAAGGCGCGCGACGAGCGACCCGATTTGATCCTCCTCGACGTGATGATGCCCGGACTCGACGGGTGGCGGGTCGCCGAACAGCTGTTCGAAGACGACCGGACCCTGGGCATCCCGATCATCTTCCTCACCGCGCGGGCGGAATTTCGCGACCGTGCCCGCGGGCTCGACATCGGCGGCGTCGACTACGTGACGAAGCCGTTCAATCCGCTCGAGCTGGCGCCGCTCGTACAGAGTCTGCTCGACCGACTCGACCGCGGCGAGCGGGACGAACTGCGTGCCGAGAAGCTCTCCGAGCTGCGGACGCTGATGGAGTCCGAATAGAGCGCAAGAGAGGCCGTCATTCCGAGACGGCCCCCCGCGCTCTCTTGCTCCCGACGGCTTTAGCGTCCGGCGAAATCGGCCGTGAAGACCGCGGCACCACCGTGACCGGCGAACGCGCCGAACGCGATTCCGATGCCCACCCGGCGGAAGCCCGGCCTGAGCAGGACGGCTCGATGAGCAGGGCTCGCCAGCCACGCACTGACGACCCACCGAGCGCCGACTCCCGTTCCCCAGGCGAGGTCCTCGCCGAAGACGGGGCCACGTGCACCCTGGGCCACGGCGCGGCCCGCGACGCCGCCGTGCGCGAAGTAATGCCGCTGCATCATGTCCGCTGAGTGGGCGCGGGCAGCCCGCAGAAGACGAACGTCCACTCGCAGGGGGGCCAGATGACTGCTCATCCGGACGGAGTTCATCGTCTGGAGCAGCGAGGCTTCCGAGCTGCTCAGCGTCCGCGCCTGAGCCCCGGCCGCCGGCGCCAGCAGGGCGAAACTTGCCAGAAAAGCTACGAGAATCTTGTTTTTAATCGACATTCGCGGCAGTCTGGAGCGGTCGTCTGGGGGTCGCCTCCCCCAAAAGGGGTAGATCCGGCCCGCTCAGAGCGCCCTTTTCAACGGGCCGTCTGAGCGAGTCCGATCCCGAGCAGGGTGAGAGCCGCACCGGACAGCTGGACCGGCCGGAGGGACTCTCCGAGCCAGGCCCAGGCGACGACGATGGCCACGACGGGCTCCAGCATCGCCGTGATTCCGACCCTGGTCGCCGAGATGTGGCGGAGGGCGCTCACGATCAGTCCGAACGGCACGACCCCGCCCAGGACGACCATCCAGAGCATGAGCAGCCAGAGGTGGACGTGCGTCGATGCCAGATTCCCCAGCAGCGAGACGTGGTCGTCGACGCGCCGGCCGGGGAAGGTCCACCAGGGTGCGAGCAGAGACCAGAAGATCGTCGCGAAGAGAAAGGCCCAGGCAGACAGGGAGACCGGATCGCGGCTGCGCACGCCGTGCTCGGCGATCAGGAAGTACGCGGCCAGACTGATCGCCGCCAGCCCACAGGCGGCCACCCCGGGACCGCTGAGGCGTCCGCCGTGCCAGATCTCGACGATGAGCGTGAGCCCGGCGACCGAGAGGGCCAGCGCCGCCCAGATGCGGCGGCGGACAGGCTCGTGGAAGACGAACCGTGCCCAGAGCGCGACGAAGATCGGCGCGACGAACTGGATCAGCAGGGCGATTCCGATGTCGAGCCGGTGGATCGCGAAGAAGTAGGCCCATTGAACGACGGCGAGGGCGATCCCGAGTGCGATCAGCACAGGCAGGTCGCCGGTTCGAACTCGCAGCGATCGCGGCCGCGTCGCCGCGGCGATCAACGCGAGTCCGATCAGCGCGCCGGCGCAACGCACTGCCGTCAACTGGCCGGAGCTGATCCCCGAGCCGAGGATCACCTTCGAGACCGTGCCGTTGACCGCGAACAGTGTCGCGGCAACGGCGACCATCGCGTAGCCGAGGCCTGGGCGTCGCTGGACCATCGCGCGAACCTACACATGTACTCTGCGCACGGCGGGGCGTAGCTCAGCCTGGTTAGAGTGCTGCCTTTGGGAGGCAGAAGTCGCGAGTTCGAATCTCGCCGCCCCGACTTTGGTCGTCCTCCTTGCCGCGGGCTCGGCGCTGTTCTTCGGCGCGCTCGCCGTCACGATCCGTTTCGCGCTTGTCCGCGGCATCGATGCTGAGGCCGCAGCGCTTGTCACCACCGTCATCGCCGGCGTCATCTGTGCGTCGCTCGCACTTGTGACCGGGGGCTTCTCTGGCGTCGCGTGGAGGGACACCTGGCCGTTCTTCGTCACCGGCTTGTTCGCGCCGGGAATCAGTCAGATTCTGTTCACGCGCTCGGTGGGTGTGATCGGGCCGTCACGGACGGCGATCGCCGTGGGGATCTCACCGGTTCTGTCGGCCGCCATTGCAGTCACCGTCCTCGGCGAGCCGCTACACGTGGCGCTGGTACTAGGGACGCTGTTCGTCGTCGGAGGTGGAACGCTGCTCGTCAGTGAGCGCGGTGGTCCTGCGGCGATGCTCTCGCTCGGAGTCGCCCTCAGTCTCGGCGCGGCCCTGCTGTTCTCCGTTCGAGACAACCTCGTCCGCTGGGCTGCACGCAGCAGCGACGTGCCCGGCTTCGTTGCCGCGACCGCGTCGCTCGTCTCCGCGACGCTCGTGATCTTGATCGTGGTCGCTTCGCGGCCAAACGCGCGCGCGCGTATCCGCCTGGCGGCGCGTCCGTTCGTGCCGTCGGGGCTCGTCTACGGCATCAGCTACGCGTGTCTCTACTCCGCGTTCGACCGCGGGCGCGTCACGATCGTTGCGCCCCTGGTCGCAACCGAGTCGCTCTTCGCGGTGCTGATCTCGATCGTGCTGCTGCGCCGCTCGGAACGGATCGGGCCGCGCCTGCTCCTCGCAGCCGCGCTCGTGGTCGGCGGCGGCGCGCTCATCTCGAGCTTTCGCTGAACACGCCCGCGATGTGCTCCGTGCGCAGGAAGCGCAGGAAGAAGTACGCGAACACCGCGAAGAAGACGATTGCCTGCTCGACCGCCATCGTCACGCCCGCGATCTGCTGATCCCTGATGTCGGATAGCCCCCAGAGCTGCGGCGCGTCCTTGTAGAAGCCGTAGATCGGACGCGGCAGGAGGGCGAGCAGCAGCCCGAGCGGAGCGGCGAGCACGAAGGCGCCGAAGATGTACAGCGCCTTCACGCCGTCGGAGTAGCGCCCATGCGCTACGGGCCACCACATCAGGACACCTGCGAAGAAGTACGTCAGATGCTCGAGGTGCAGGAGCCAGCCGGACTGCTCGAGAGCGCGGTCGTAGATCGGCGGGATGTGCCAGACGAAGTAGGTCGCGAGCCACAGCGGCAGCGCGACGAGCGGATGGGTCAGGACGCGAACGGCTGTCGAGCGCTCGAGCTCGTGCGCGAGCGACGGTGCGAGCGCGAACACCACGAGCCCCGGCGCCCACTCGGCCGTGACGACGTTCTGCAGGAGGTGAACCGAGAGCAGATAGTGGAGCGCGATCGTGTGCAGCGGGGTCACGTAGACGGCGAGGAGGAGGATGACCGCGAGGTCGAACGCGGCCCTGCGTCTCGCGTCCGCCGGCCACCGACGCTGGCTCCAGAAGTAGCCCGCAGCGAGGACGCCGATCGCAAGCAGCACGTCCCAGTGCAGCGACCACGAATGCGGATCCACGCCGCTACGCTACTCGCCACACCGCGGGCGTAGCTTAGTGGCAAAGCACCAGGTTTCCACCCTGGGTACGCGAGTTCGATCCTCGCCGCCCGCTTGCTCGACGCGTCCGACGCTCTCTGTAGCCTGTTTTCTATCGTGGCAACGGAACGACGGACTAAGGCACGAGAGCTGCCGCGGCAACAGGGCATGTCGATGAAGGCGATCGCCACAGAGGTCGGCGCGTCACTCTCTTCAGTCAGCCGTTGGGTCAGAGACGTCGAGCTCACCGAGGAACAGCAGACAACGCTCGAGTTACAAGCGTTCAATGGACACGTGAAGGGA
>DASVEU010000045.1:0-6158 GCA_036380395.1 Gaiellaceae bacterium | reverse complement strand
TGTCCAAGACGCCTTGGGTCTGAAGTCATACGGCCCGTCAGGACCTGCTCATGTGATGAAGTGCTCCCGTGACCCCCGACCTGCGTCAGCTGCGCTACTTCGTCGCCGTCGCACAGGAGCTGAACTTCACGCGCGCCGCCGAGCGCCTACACCTCGCTCAGCCGCGGCTCAGCGCAGCAATCCGCCAGCTGGAAGCGCAACTCGGCGTAACGCTGTTCAAGCGCACGACGCGCCAAGTCGAGCTGACGCTCTCAGGAAAGCTGCTCTTGGAGAAGGGTCACACGCTTCTGAGCCATGCCGACGAGGTCTTCTCCGCCGTCCGCGACGTCGAGCGGACGCCGGTCGGAAGGCTGGACGTCGGCGTCGCACCGACAGCGCGGTTCGGACTGGCCGCGAAGCTCTTCGGCGCGTGTGCGACCGAGGCAGCGGGGGTGATGCTCTATCCGCGCGAGGACACGACCGGCGTCCTGCTGCGCGATCTGCATGCGGGCCGGCTCGATCTCGTCGTCGGGTTCTGCGCTCAACCCGACGACACCCTCGAGCGCGAACGACTCCGCGACGAGCCCGCCGTCCTCCATGTCGATGCGTCCCACCCGTTGGCCTCCCGCGACAGCGTGGCGCTGGAAGAGCTGCGCGACGAGAGCGTCATCGTCGCCGGCGGTCCCGACTCGCCGGGATACACGGCGACCGTCGTGGAGCTTTGCCGAGCGGCGGGCTTCGAGCCCAACACCGTCCCCGACCCGTATCCCGATCTAGGGTTGCAGGCCATCCGCGAAGGTCTCGGCGTCGTCATCTACGTCCGAACCGCCTTCGCCCCCGACCTCGGGGGGTCCGCGTTCCTGCCGATCGCTCCCCCGGTCACGATGCCCTTCGACCTGTTCTGGCGGCGCGGCATCAACAGCGGCGCACTGGACGCCGCATTGGGCGTCGCGCGCAAGCTCCGCGACCGCGAAGACTGGCTCGCCACGCCTCCCGCACGAACTTCACACGATCGATAACAAAGACCTCCCGCAGGTTGGTATCACGCTCGGACGCCTCGCCAGGCTTTACGACGACCCCACCTTCAGGAGAACCTGTGTCGCTCAACGTACTCAGCAGTGTTCGCGCTCCGGCTGTCGCCCCCGTGGCGGCAGACCTGACGCAACATGAGATCCTCGGTCTGACGAAGGCGTTCAACCTCTCGGACGCGCACACGCATCAACGCCAGTCCTACACGCAGCGTCGCATCGTCGAAAGGCTTCCCGAACTGTGGTATCGCGCCGAGCGGTCGCCCCAGAGCGAGAGCGAGCGCGCCTTTGTGGACGCGTTCTGCCGGCTCCACAACCAGCCGACCGCCTTGGCGAAGAACCGGGCGCTGCTCTCGTACGCCGCGTCGGTCTCCACCCTCATCGCCGGGATGTACCTCAGGAAGCGTCGCCTGTCGGTCACCTTGATCGAGCCATGCTTCGACAACCTGCACGACGTGCTCCACAACGCCGGCGTCCCGGTCGTGCCGATCGACGAGCACTGCTTCGAGGACGTCACGAGGATCTACTCGAACCTCGCGCACCACGTCCGCACCGACGCGCTCTTCCTCGTGGACCCGAACAACCCAACCGGCTTCAGCCTCCTGCAGCACGGCCGGGAAGGCTTCGAGGAGGTCATCCGCTACTGCAGCGATCACGACAAGATCCTGCTCTTGGACTTCTGCTTCGCCGCGTTCGCGCTCGCCGACCCGGCGATCGAGCGCTTCGACGTCTACAGCCTGCTGGAGGCATCCGGGGTCACCTACATCGCCATCGAGGACACGGGCAAGGCGTGGCCGGTGCAGGACGCCAAGTGCGCGATCCTCATGGCCAGCGACGACATCTGGAGCGACATCTACAACATCCACACGAGCGTGCTCCTCAACGTGTCGCCCTTCGTGCTCCAGCTGCTGCAGGCGTACATCGAGGACTCGATCGAAGACGACCTCGCGTCGGTGCGCCACGTCTCCCTGGCCAACCGTGAGGCTGCGACGAGCGCCCTCGCCGGCTCGATCCTCGAACATCAAACGCCGACGGTCGACGTAAGCGTGGCGTGGTTCAAGATCAACCACGACACGCTCTGGGCCACGAGGCTCCACGCCGACCTCTTGGACATCGGCGTCGCCGTTCTACCAGGCACCAACTTCTTCTGGAGCACGCCCAGGCGCGGGCAGGACTACGTCCGCATCGCCCTCGCCCGCGACCCGCAGATGTTCGCCTCCGCCGTGACCCGGCTCAGTGACGCGCTGCGCTTCTATGAGTAGCAGCCCGCTGATCGACGCGTCGGTCTTCATGGGGATGCACGCGCAAGACGACGTCACGCGTCTTGCGTGCATGTCGTTCATGGCGACCCGGTTCGACGCAGGCGTCGTGTTCAGCTGGGAGCAGATCGGCCGCTGCGATGACATCGTCTGGTCCTACGCCCGCGACGTCCAGGACGCCTACTACCCGTTCATGGACGCCCTGCACAGCACGATGTCGTTCACCCGGCGATCGTATGACGCCGCCGACCTCGAGCTGGCCCTGCGAGATCGCAGGCTCGCCGGCCTGCCGATGCACGAGTCGCTCGCCGTCGCGATGGCCTCGAATCGCAACGCCTCCCTCGTCACGATCAGCGATCGCCTGCACGAACGCCGCGGTCTGCCGGTGCGACGCCCAGCCGGCACGCCTGCCGCGAGCTTCCCCGAACCGGTCGCCACGCTCTACGCCCGGTCCTTGCGACTGCGCGTCGACGGAGGCGAGCTGTGAGCCTGCGCGGCGTGCTCGTCCCGCTCGTGACGCCCCTGACCGAGAGCGGTGAGGTCTCGACCACATGCGTCGGCGCCTTGATCGAGAGCGTGCGGCCCTACGCCGGCGGGCTGCTGCCGGGGTTGAGCACCGGCGAGGGGTGGCGCCTGTCGAAGCAGCAATGGACCGACATGCTCGCGGCCACCGTCGAGCACGCGCGCGATCTGCCCGTCATCGCCGGCGTGCTGCTCGCCGATGCCGCGAAGATCGCCGAACGCCTCCTGGGGGTCAGCGAGCGCCTGCACGCCGTCGCCGTGGCGCCGCCGTTTTATCGCGCCGCGAAGCAGGACGACATCTACGCGCACTTCAGCGTGCTCCGATCGGCCACGACGACGCCGATCGTCATCTACAACGAATCGCACCTCTCGGGAGCGAACATGAACGTCAAGACCATTCGCAGGGTCTGCGAGCTCGGCCGCATCGCCGCGATCAAGGACTCGAGCGGCCGCATCGACGTCGGCCGCGAGCTCGCAGCGACGACCGGCGTGCCGGTGTTCCAAGGCTCGGAGCACCTGCTGAGCAACTCCACGCCCCTCGCCGGCTCCGTCGTCGGCTTGGCCAACCTCGAGCCCGGGCTCTGTGCCGCGGCGCAACGGGAGGCCTCCGCGGCGACCGCCGGCGCCGTGGCGCACGCAGTACGCCGCTACGGGCTCGACGGTCCTGACTGGTACGCAAACGTCAAGCGCGAGCTGGTGCGACGAAACGTCATCCGTGCGAGCGCGATCGTGGGTGAGGACCGTCGATGAGCGCAACACGCGCCACGCAGGCAAGTCTTCAGCGCCTCTTCGAGCTGAACCGCTCCGTCCCGAGCGCGGCCCGCTACAGGGAGATCGAAGCGATCGAAGCCGTCTGGCTCGAGCCGATCCTCGCCCAGCAGGAAGCGCTCACGCCACAGCTCTCGTCAGCGCCAGAGATCGCGCCACTCATCGAGGAGTCCATCGCGGACGGCGACAGCGACGGGCGCTCCTCGGCCGACTTCCTCGCCAATGACGCGACGCGCGAGCAGTTCCGCGCGGTGGTGGCCGACTACGCCGTCGACGGGCTGACCGAGGCGCAGAACTTCTTCGCGGCCATCCCGCGGCTGCCCATCAGGGCACAGATGGCCGTGATGCGCGTGCTCATCGACGAGTTCGGCTGCGGCAACCTGCAGCGTGCCCACAGCGAGCTGTACATGGACCTGCTGCGCGAGCTCGACCTCCCCACGGACCTCGCAAGCCATCTTCCCGACGTGAGCGCCGAAACCCTGGCGTTCGTCAACTGCTTCTACTGGCTGGCGAGTCGAGCCCCCGACGTCGAGTACTTCCTCGGAGCGCTGGCGTACCTCGAGGCATACATCCCGACGGGATTCTCCTGCTTCGACGTGGCGTGTCGCCGGCTCGGGATCAAGCACAGCCTGTACTACAGCGAGCACATCCACATCGACGAGTTCCACAAGCAGGAGCTCCAGATCGCCATCCGCGAGTACGACAGAGCCGAGGGCTGCGACTACGCCAAGCTGTGGGTCGGAATGACGCTGCTGCGGCGGCTACTCGGAGACTCGTTCGACGCGGCCATCGACAGAGCGCGGGCGCTGTGACGAGTCGCGATACAGCCGCGTCCGTCGAGCCGGCCGGCGAGGGAAAGGTCCGCGTTCAGGCAGCTGGCCGCGCGTTCCTGGCAGCCGCCAGGTGCCCGCACCGGGACGGCCTGCTGCTCTACGGATATGTCGACTCGGCGAGGCTCCGCATCACCTGCCCACTGCATCGCTCGAGCTTCGACCTCGCGACGGGCGCAGTGGTCACCGGCCCAAGCAACGACGCGCTGGACACCGAGGAGCTTCCGTGTCAGTGCCCATGACGCCGCCTGCCAGCGCTTCCCGATACGAGCTCGAGCAGGTCTGGCTCTCCGCCTCCGAGCGTCTCCTGGACTGGGACGACGCCTTCCACGAGCTGCTGCTGGGCGATCGGATCAGGATGCGAGCGTTCCGGGCCGCGATCGACGAGGTCGTACAGCCGGGCATGACCGTGCTCGACCTCGGCACGGGCACCGGAATCCTCGCTGAATGGGCGCTGAAGAACGGGGCTGCCCGCGTCTACGGCCTCGAGTTGAACGAGGACATCCTCGCGGCAGCCGTTGAGCGCCTGGGCACGGCGGGCTACGGCGCCTCCTTCGAGCCCATCCACGGCATGTCCCTGGACGTGACGCTACCCGAAGCCGTCGACGTCATCGTCTCCGAGACGCTCGGCAACCTCGCCGACAACGAAGGGACGGTCGAGATCCTCGACGACGCACGCCGCCGGTTCCTCGCGCCTGGCGGACTGATGATCCCATCGCACGTAGAGAGCTACCTCCTCCCCGTCGCCGCCGAGCGAGCACACACGCTTGTGACCACATGCACCGTTGCGGACGTCGACCCCGGGGACTGGCTCTCGCGGGTGAAGGAGCACGGTGGCCGCGATCAGTTCGACGTCTACTACGACGCATTGCTCCCAAGGTCGAGCCACCTTGCCCCCGCGCGGGTCGCGCGCCGCTATGACCTCGGCCGCGCGAACGACGCGACGTACTGCGAGACCCTGACGTGGACGGTTCACGAGGCGGGCCCGCTCACCGGTTTCAAGGGCTACTTCATCGCCACGCTGTCGCCCACGGTCGCGCTGGACATATCCGGAGACGATCCGGGGTCCGGCGCGCGCGACACCCGCACAAGCTCCGATAGCTGGAAGCACTGCTACCTCCCGATCGCGAACCCGGTCCTCGTCCGTCGCGACGACCGCATCCGCCTGCAGCTCACGCGTGCTGCACGCCCGGACCGGCCGTTCCAGCAGGCGTACCACTGGAATGGTGCGGTGCTGCGCGGTCGGGTTCCGATCGCCACGTTCAGCAACCGGCAACATCGTTAGCGGGGTACGGGTCAAGGCGTGGCAGACACGCCCCCCGCGGCCGGACCGGCGCCGGCCGGGCCGCGGGTCGCCGTCTCAGGCCAGCGCGGCGAGCCGCTCCTGCACCGTCGCCGATGCCTTGGTGGCGGCCGTCATGCCACCCTGGACGGCGTTCTCCACGCGAGCGCCGACGAGCTCCACGTTCTTGACGACCGGCTCGGTGCGGGTCTCGATGTCCTTGATGACCGCGCGGACCTCCTTCTCCAGGCGCGTGCGGCGGTCGCGCAGCTCGCGCTCGACCGCCTTCAGCGCGCTCGTGCCGCGTCGCTCGAAGCGCCGCAGCTCGTTCTCGGTCTTCTTGCGCGTCGAGTAGGTCGCGCGCAGCTCCTCGACCGAGGTTCTGACGCGGTCGCGCGCGATGAGCGCGGCCCCGACCGGCACGAGCACCGACCGCTCGGCGATGTCGCCGGCGCGTCCGGCGGGGCTCTTGGCGGCGGTCGTCGCGTCG
>DASVEU010000044.1:0-2337 GCA_036380395.1 Gaiellaceae bacterium | reverse complement strand
TACGCGAGCGAGCTCGGCTGCCGCACCCTCATCGAGGGGAACTCGAACGTCGGGGACCCGGTCCCGGCGTGCGGGCTGCGGCTCAGGCAGGTCCAGCGGTGCTCGGGCGGCAGAGTCAGGGTCTCCGTCCGCGGGCGGGACGCCCGCCGGGTCGCAGGCGCTCGAACGCGGCGAGTACGGGGCAGGGTGGTCACCGCCGTCAGGCTCGACGACGGGACGCGGATCAAGCTGTCTCGCAAGGTCAGGCGCTGCGGCTCCCGCTCCCACACAAACAATCAGAGCTGACTGTATAAGCCGGCCCCGCTGAGAATGACCCGGCGGGACGAGCAGAAGGAAGAAAACCGCGCGAAGCTCGTCGCTGCCGCGCGCAAGGTGTTCGCCGAGAAAGGGTTCGGTGAGACGACCGCGCGAGCGATCGTGGCGGAGACCGATCTAGCAGTCGGAACCTTCTACAACTACTTCAGCGATAAGGAAGCGGCGTTCCGCGCTGTGCTCGATGAATTCTCACGCCACGCGCGAGCCGCCGCGCATGAGCGGCGTGCCGCGGAGGGAGCGTCGCTCGAGGAGCGTGTCTACGGCGCCTATCGCGCCTACTTCGAGCTGGCCGCCGCGAACCCGGAACTGTTCGTGTTCCGCTCTCGCAACGCCGAGACGGTTGCGCGGTTGGGCGGCGAGAGCGTCGACGACGCAGCCGTCAGCGAGCTGGTCGAGGACATGCGCCAGTGGGTCGAGGAATCGCAGCTTCCACATGCGGCGCTTGAGTGGCTACCGGAGATCGCGCGCCTGATCGCTGGTGGTGGGCTTAATCTCGCGGCGAACCTCCACGCCGAGGGGGCCCGCGACCCCGACTCCCTCGCCCGTTTGTGCACCACGCTGCTCCTCGACGGCCTCCGTGGACTGAAGTAGACGGCCGGCGAGGTGCCGTGCGTCATTGCGTCCATCGAGTCTGGATCAGGCGATTGCGAGAAGCCTGAAGATGAGCGCCAGGATGAGCCGGCTCTGGTTCGCTTCCTGCGCCGAGGTGATCGGCTCCACTGTGTGTTCGTCGAGCAGCACGAACGCGGCGTCCTCGGGTCGAACTTCGTCAGCTTCCAGCACGATCTCGCCGTCCTGCAGCACGTACTGCCGGCCCTGCCACCGCGCGTTCGACGACGGCGTGCTCACGCTGTTGACGCAGCTCGAGCCGCGCTACCGGCGCGAACTCGCCCACGCACTGACCCACGTGTCGCTGATGGACCTGGTGTGTCGCGTGAGCTGAGGCGCGGTGGCGGCATGAATCTGCTGCACAGGCTCCAATTTCCGTCTCCTGCGCCGGTTTCATTCGTTCATGACGATCCAGGTTCGGTTCGTGCATGGGCGCGTGAGGGGGCTCGCATGAGCGCCAATATTCACCCGCACCCGCGCGCGCGTGTACATGATGTCGAGCTCGAGCGAGTCTCAATCCGGCCGCTCCTGACGAAGACGAGCGCCCGCGTGTACCTGGCAGTGTCCGAGCGTACGCTCGATCGGCTCGTCCACGACGGCGAACTCGCCGCCTATCGCGTTCGCGGTCAGCTGCGGTTTCGCTTCGACGACATCGAGGCGTACCTGAGCGCAAGGCGAGTGCGTGTTGCGTGAGCCGTGCGCCGACGATGACCTTCCGCAAGCCGGTCAAGTGCCCCCGCACTGGACTCTGGCTTGCGCGCTACAAGACGCCTAGCGGCAGCATTCGCCAGGCGGGACGCTTCAAGGCCAAGTCGGACGCCGCCGCCGCGATCGAGACCGCGACCAAGAAGGCGTGGGGTGCGAGCGTCGAGACGCGGCGCGAGCTCACACTCCGCGAGTTCTTCGAGCTGTGGCCCGAGCGCTTCCCGCGCCCCGCGCGCACCGAGTCCACGAACCTGCACCGCGTGAGCCGCTACATCCTCCCGTACCTCCCCGAGGGCGGCAACTTCGCCTTCGAACACCTGCGCCGTCCGATGCTTCGCGACATCCAGCGCCAGCTGCTCGCCGAGGGACTCGCCAAGCGCACGATCGATCACGCGTTCTCCGCTCTGTCGACGATGCTCGAGGACGCGATCGAGGACGACCAGACGGATTCCAACCCGGCCAAAGGGTTCCGGGTCAAGGTCAACGATCCGCGGCTCCGGCCGGCGCGCGCGCCGAGGTCGCGCCGGTCGGTCCCGCCGGCGGAGATCGCGGCCTTCATGGCGCACGTGCCGCGACCGCACCACGCGATCTGCCTGACGCCACTCCTGACGGGCGCGCGCACCCAGGAGATCTTCACGATGCGCCGCGGGGAGATCGATCGCGAACTCGAGCTGATCTACCTCCACGAGACGGCTGATCGCTACGGCC
>DASVEU010000043.1:0-5226 GCA_036380395.1 Gaiellaceae bacterium | reverse complement strand
CGAGGCCGTTGACGTCCCCGAGCAGGTTCAGCTTCGACTCGGGCGCTTCGAACACGCCCCACGTGATCTCGTCCTGCGCCCAGGCCCGCGCCGCGGAGGCGTCGGTGTAGTCCGTATTCGCGCGAGTCCAGTTCGCGACGTTCTGCTGAACGTAGTCGGGTCGCTCAGACGAGCTCATCGTCCGAGAACCAGAGCGCGACCTCGCGTGCAGCCGATTCCGGCGAGTCCGAGCCGTGCACGAGGTTGTCGGGCATCGAGTTCGCGAGATCGCCGCGAATCGAGCCGGGCTCCGCGTCGGCGGGGTTCGTCGCGCCAATCGCCTTGCGCAGCGTCGCGATCGCGCCTTCACCCTCGACGACCAGGGCAAGCGTGGGCCCGGACGTGATGAACTCGACGAGCTCGCCGAAGAACGGCTTCTCGCTGTGCTCCGCGTAGTGAGTCTCTCCGAGCTTGCGATCGACGTGAATGAGCTTCCCGGCGCGGAGCGTGAAGCCGCGGCGTTCGATGCGCGCCAAGATCTCCCCGGCGAGTTTCCGCTCGACAGCGTCCGGCTTGATCAGGATGAGTGAACGCTCGACCGCCATGGGCGGACGAGTTTACTCGGCGCGCCGCCTGCGCCTGGGCGGTCGGACCTCGAAGGTCGGGAACTCGACCGCCGACGGCTCGACCGGTGTCTCGCAGTACGGGCAGACTTGCCAGAGCGCCTCTAGCGGCGCCTTGCAGTTGACGCAGGCCTGCTTCAGCTTCGTTGTGCAGACCGGGCAGACGAGGAACTCGTTCGAGACCTCGGCGCGGCACACCGGGCAGTAGAGGTCGCGCCTCGAGAGCCGCTCCTCCATCGCCTTGATCTCGAGCTCTCGCTCGCGCACGTCCTCGAGATACTCCGGCGGGCGGAAGAGCATGTAGACCAGCGCGCCCATGTAGGGGATGACGAGACCGATCGCGACGGCGGTTGCGATCAGGACCGGGTCCTCGATCCGGCGCTTGGCGTCCTTGTAGACCCAGTAGCCGACGGCGAGCCAGAACGCGATCAGGAAGAAATAGACCAGGTTCAGGATCACCTGCCACGTGCCGGAGGTGAAGAAGTCGTGGATGCCGCTGAAGGTGCTGGCGATCACAGAAGGATTCTTCCTATTAGGTACCCGACAAGAAACGCGAGCCCGACGATCGCCGCCAAGACGAAGGCGGCGAAGGCAAAGACGATCAGCCTGTCGCCAACGTTCGCCATCGTACGCTCTCATCCTTGGCGAGATCGGCCAGGAGGTAAAGGGACCCGGTCACCAGAACGGGTTCTCCCGTGGCGCGGGCGTGTGTGAGCGCCCCGGCCGGGTCCTCGACCGGCTCGACCCGAGCGAAGAAGGGTGCAGCTCGCAGGGCCAGATCCGCGGCGGATAGGGCGCGCTCGTTGCTCGAAGAGGTGGCCACCAGCCGGTCCCCGAGGACGGAGAGGGCAGCCAGCATCCCGTCGACGTCCTTGTCCGCGAGGATCGAGGCGACGACGATGTAGCGGGCGGTCGGCAGCCGCGGCAGGAGATAGGCGAGCGCGGCGAGATTGTGCGCGCCGTCCCAGATCTCGAGGGGATCTTCGCTGAGCCGCTCGAGGCGACCCGGGAGCCTGACATCGACGTGACCGTCCACAGGGCGACCGAGGAAGGCCTCCGCGGCCGCGAGGCCGAGGGCGAGGTTGCTGCGGCCGGCGACGACGACCTGTCCGGCTCCGTTCTCGCGCGCAAGCGCCTCCCACTCGGGCTCCCCGAGCACGACGACCGCGCCGGGCTGCACGACCGCGAGCTTCTCGGCGGCGATCGCCTCACGCGTCGTGCCGAGCACCTCGGTGTGCTCGAGCGCGACGTTCGTCAAGACCTGCACCGGCGAACGAAGGACGTTCGTCGCATCGTGTCGCCCGCCGAGCCCGGCCTCGACCACGCCCACGTCCACGCCCGCTTCTGCAAACGCGCTCAAGGCTGCTGCGGTGAGCACCTCGAACTGCGGCGCGTACAGACGCTCCGCTTCGGCGCGCACGCGCTCGATCGCCGCCTCGAAGTCGGCCTCCTCCCCGCCCACGCGGATCCGCTCGCTCCACCCGCGCACGTGCGGCGAAACGTAAGAGCCGACCGACAACCCGGCGCCCGCAAGCAGTGCTTCGATCGTGCGAGTCACGGTCGACTTGCCGTTCGTCCCGACCACGTGAATCGACGGAAACCGAAGCTGGGGGTCCCCGAGGCTCGCGAGGAGCGCCCGGATCCGCTCGAGCCCGAAGCCGTCCTTCGGCCAGGGGCTCAGAGACTCGATGTATGCAGTTTGGCCGGTCACGTTGGTGGATTCCTGGGTCGCGAGAACCAAGCTACGGAAGGACGCAGGCAGGGCCCATGCATGACTGCATGGGCCCGACTGAGGACGCCCCGTGGCGCAGCGTTCTCGCGGGCCAGGGGCCGCCAGGCGTGGCCGGTCAAGCCGCTAACTGCTGATGGCATCGAGTTCCCGCCGGTAACGCGCGAGCTTCTCGCGCTCGGCCTCGACGACCTCCGCAGGCGCGCTCTGTGTGAAGCGGTCGTTCGCGAGCATTCCTTCGGCGCGCGCGATCTCTTTGTGCAACCGCTCGATCTCCGCGGCCGCGTTGCCGTCGCCTGCTCCCTCGCCGGGTTTCACGACCGCGTCGAAGATCCGCCGTTCCTCGCCTTCGAGCTTCGGCAGCACGCCGCTGCGCCGGAACATGACCGCGGCTTCCTGCACCGCAGTGAGCGCGCCTGCGTCCGCCTCGCTGCCCGCCACCGGCCAGGGCGCGACGATCAGCCGCGTTTGACGCGCGGGCAAGTTCGACCAGATCTCTTCGGTCACGTGAGGCAGCGCCGGATGCAGGAGCTTCAGCAACCGCTCGAGCGCAGCGACTGCAGTTGCGCGCGCATCCTCGTCGGCCTCGTACAACCGCCCCTTCACGGCCTCGGCGTACCAGTCGCAGAAATCGTCGAAGGTGAGGTGATAGAGCTCGTGCACCAGGTGGGAGAAGTCGAACTCCCCCAGCAGTCGCTCCAGCTCGCGTTGTGTCTGCGACAGGCGGGCGAGGATCCAGCGCTCCTCGACCGTGCGCGGACGCTCTTCCGGCGCAGCCCCCTCCGAAGCCTGAAGGATCAGCCGCGCCACGTTCCAGAGCTTGTTCGCGAGCTTCCGGCCCTCCTCGATCGCGCCCTCCGAGAAGCGGACGTCCTGCGAGGACGCCATCTTCATCAGCCCGTAGCGCGTCGCGTCCGCACCGTAGGTCTCGATGGCCGCAAGCGGATTCATTCCTGTGCCAAGGCTCTTCGACATCCGGCCGCCGGTCGGCGCATGCACGGTCGAGTGGATGACGACGTCGTGGAAGGGGACGTCCCCCATCATCTCCAGCCCGCTGAAGATCATCCGGTTCTCCCAGAGCCGGATGATGTCCCGCGCCGTCGTGTTCAGATCACCCGGGTAGAAGGTGCGCAGATCCTCGGTGTCGTCCGGCCAGCCGAGTGTCGCGAAGGGCCACAGCGCGGATGAGAACCACGTGTCGAGGACGTCGGTGGAGCGCGTCAGCTCGTGCGACCCGCACTGTGCGCACGCGTCGGGCTCTGTCTCCGCGACCGTGATGTGTCCGTCCGGACACTCCCACACCGGCAGCTGATGGCCCCACCAGATCTGGCGGGAGATGTTCCAGTCCGGAGCGTCCTCGAGTGACTTGATCGCAAAACGGTGCTGCGACTCCGGGTGGTAGCGGACACGGCCGGAGCGGAGCGCCTCGAGCGCCGGCTGTCGCAGCTCCTCCATCGAGCACCACCACTGGAGCGAGATGCGCGGCTCGATGCGGCTGTGGCAGCGATCGCAGAGCGCAACGGTGTGACGGTGGGACTCCCGCTTCTCGAGCTGACCGTGCTCCTTCAGCCAGTCGAGTACGCGCTGGTCGGCTTCCTCCTGCGTCAACCCCGCGAGCTCGCCGGCCTCCTCGTTCATTCGTCCGTCCGGTCCGATCACGGTGAGCTCGGGCAGGCCGTGGTCGCGGCCGATCTCGTAGTCGAGCGGGTCGTGGCCCGGCGTGACCTTGAGCGCGCCGGTGCCGAACTCACGCTCAACGCGTTCGTCGGCGATCACCGGCACGCGGCGCCCGACCACTGGGACGATCACCTCGCGACCGACCAGGTTCCGATAGCGATCGTCTTCAGGATGCACGGCCACTGCCACGTCGGCCAGGATCGTCGCCGGCCTCACGGTTGCAATCGTGATGTGGCCCCCGCCGTCAGCGAGCGGGTAACGCGCATAGGTCAGGGCATCGTCCAGCTCGACGTGTGCGACCTCGAGGTCGGAGAGCGCCGTCTGGTGGAACGGGCACCAGTTGATGATTCTGTTCGCGCGGTAGATCCAACCCTTGCCATAGAGATGCACGAAGAAGCGCATCACCGCGTGCACGTAAGCGTCGTCCATCGTGAAGCGCTCGCGCCGGTAGTCCATCGAAGCGCCGATGCGCCGGAACTGGAGCATGATCTTGCCGCCGTACTCGCGCAGCCACTCCCAGACGAGGGCTACGAAGGCTTCGCGGCCGAGATCCTGGCGGCTCTTGCCCTCCTGCGCGAGGTGCTTCTCGACCGCGTTCTGCGTCGAGATCCCGGCATGGTCGAAGCCCGGCTGGAAAAGGGCGTTGTAGCCCTGCATGCGACGCGTGCGGATGATCGTGTCGGCCAGGGAAAGCTGCAGCGCGTGGCCCATGTGGAGGTCGCCCGTCACGTTCGGCGGCGGGTGCGCGATCACGAAGCTCTCCCGCGACGGGTCCGGGTCGGCGTTGTAGTGACCCTCCGTCTCCCAGGTGCGCTGCCAGCGCTCCTCGACACCCTCGGGCTCGTAGAGAGATTCCATCTCGCGCGCGATCCTAGCCTCGCTTGAAGGCGACTCAGGGACGCTGGTGGTTACCGGCCGGCCGCGTAGCCCTGCATCCCGCGGGGATTCGCCGCGGCGCGCAGTTGGCCGTCCGCCTTCTGGACGGCAGTGACCCGACCGAGCGACCAGTCCGGCGTGACGGTGACCTCGTGTCCGCGCGCCCGGAGGTCGTCGATCACCGCCGACCCGAACCTCGCCTCGAGATCCAACGAGCGCGGCACGAATCCGCGCGGGTAGAACGACGAGATCAGGTGATCGGTGTGGAACTCGGGCGCGTCGATCGACTCCTGCAAGTTCAGTCCTCGATCGACGTGCCGCAGGAAGACGTGGAACGCCCAC
>DASVEU010000042.1:0-23185 GCA_036380395.1 Gaiellaceae bacterium | reverse complement strand
CAATTGCTGGTTGGGGGATAGAACCGCGTAGAGCTCTTCGAGCCCTGCGAGGAGCCGAGCATGACGGCCTCGCAGGTCGTCTTGCCCCGGATAGTTCGTTCCGTCGGCGAGCCAGAGGCTGACGATCGTCGAACCAAGCTGTCGCGCGATCTCGACGCATTCGATGCAGTGCTCGAGTGCGCGGCGCCTGATGGCTGGATCGGGGTTGGCGAGGCTGCCAAGACGATAGGAGTCGTCCCCGAAAAGGTTCGGGTTGATTGCACCGATCCGGATGCCCCGACCGCGTGCGTAGTCGCCGAGGGCGCTCCAATCGTCGACGGTATCCCATGGGATGTGCAAAGCCACGCTCGGGCAGCAGCCGGCCAACTCGTGGACGAGTGCTGCGTCGTCGATCCGCTCCCAGACGGTGCGGGCGGCGCCTGGCCACGGGTAGACGTGGAAGCGCGTCCCCGAGTTTCCGTACCCCCACGACGGGGTCTCGATCTCGAGTGCATCGAGGCGCGAGAACATGGCGTCGCCGTTCATCAGCGGCGAGTCTGACGGATCCGCGGCCGAATTACGAGTTCGCTTTCGTTTCGGATTGTTTCGTAAGTCAGCAACCAGTATCTCTTGACTTCCGCGCAGGGGCGGGAGTAAGGTCGCGCCATCGGCGCCTCAGAAGATCTTCGCAATTTGACGCAACAGGAGCGCATGCAGCACGTCTTGCACCTGCTCGAGAGTCGCGATTATCTACCGGTTGCGGAACTTTCGGAAGCCTTCGCAGTGTCGGAGGTGACCGTGCGCAGCGACCTGACGACGCTGGCCAAGCAGGGCCTCGTCGCGCGGATCCGTGGCGGTGTCAGGGCCTTGCAGCTGGGGCAGTCGGAAGTGGGGTTCGATCACCGCTTACGCCTCGAGGTCGAGCGGAAGCGCGCGATCGCCCGCGCGGCGGCTGCGATGGTCGACGAGGGCGAGGCTGTCGCCCTCGACGCGAGCACGACCGCCTACTACCTCGCCCTCGAGCTTCGCTCCAAGCGCGAGTTGGTAGTCGTCACGAACGGCCTGCTCGTCGCGACGGCGCTCGCCGATGCCCCGGGCATTACGGTGCTCGTGACAGGCGGGATGCTGCGGCTCTCGGCGATGTCCCTCGTCGGGGATCTCGGCGCGGACGTCCTGCGGACGACGCGGATCAACAAAGGCTTTCTCGGCGCGCGTGGGTTGAGCATCTCTCGAGGCCTGATGGACCTCAATCCTGACGAGGTCAGCATCAAGCAGGAGATGGCGGATGCGTGCGAGCAGGTGTATGGAATCTTCGACGGCACCAAGTGGCATCGCAGCGCACTGCTCGCATTCGTCCGGGCCGAGGACCTGGCCGGGATCGTGACGGATTCGAGCGCGCCCGCCGCCGAGGTCGGGGTGTGGCGTGCGGCCGGCGTCGACGTCCTCACCGTCGACCCGGGTCCGCGAGAGCCGCTGCCGCTCCGGCCGCGCGACCTTCGTCGCGCAGTCCGCAACGACGAGGCCGGCGGCTGATGGCGACGTTCGCCGCAATCGACCTCGGCGCTCAGAGCGGAAGGGTGGCCGTCGGCCGTTTCGACGGCGAGCGTCTGAGCGTCTCGAAGGTGCATCGCTTCCCGAACGTTCCGGTCAGAACGCGGAACACGCTCAACTGGGACATCCTCCGTCTCTACCAGGACGTAACCGACGGTCTGCGGGCAGCGGCCCGGGAGGCCGGTGCAGTCGACTCGGTAGCGGTCGATTCATGGGCGGTCGACTTCGGCCTGCTGGACCAGAACGGCCGACTTTTGCAGAACCCGGTTCACTACCGCGACGACCGTCGTGCGCGCGCGGTGGAAGGCGTGCTCGCGGAGGTGCCCGCGCGGGATCTCTACGAGCGCACGGGCATCCAGCTCATCCCGATCAACACGGTGTTCGAGCTGGGCGCTATGGCTGCAGAACACGACCCTGCGCTCGAGGTCGCCGAGACGCTGCTGTTGATCCCGGATCTGATGCACTACTGGCTCTGCGGTGCGCGCACGTCTGAGCTCACCAACGCGACGACGACGCAGTGCTTCGACCCGCGCACCGGGACGTGGGCGGTTGACGTGCTCGAGCGGCTCGACGTACCCACGCGGTTGCTGCCCGAGGTCGTGCGGCCGGGGACGAAGCTCGGAAGGCTTAGCGAGAGGGTGGCAACGGACACCGGGCTCGGTGGCGCGCTTGTCGTCGCCGTCGCGACCCACGACACCGGTTCGGCTATCGCCGCAGTGCCGTTCCGTCGGCCGAGTTCTGCGTTCATCAGCGCCGGCACCTGGTCGCTCGTGGGGCTCGAGGTTCAGCAGCCTGTGATCAGCGATGCAAGTTTCGCCGCCAACCTGACCAACGAGGGCGGCGTTGGCTCTACGTTCCGGCTCCTGCGTAACGTGACCGGACTGTGGCTGCTGCATGAGTGCCGTCGCGCCTGGGCGCTCGAGGGACATGACTATTCGTTCGACCAGCTCGTCGCGCTCGCGAAGGAAGCCCCCGCGCTGCGGTCGCTGATCGAGCCGAACGATCCGGCCTTCTCCGATCAGGGCGACATGCCGGCGCGTGTGCGCGCGTTCTGCGCTCACACAGGTCAGCCCGAGCCATTCGAGCCCGGTGCGGTCGTCCGCTGCATCCTCGAGAGCCTCGCGCTCAAGCACGCGCAAACGATCGACGTGCTCGCGTCCGTCACCGGCACCGCTCCGGAGGAAATTCATCTCGTTGGTGGTGGTTCGCGCAACGACCTGCTCTGCCGTTGGACCGCAGGCGCCGCCGGGCTCCCTGTCTTGGCCGGCCCGGAAGAGGCGACCCTCCTGGGCAACTTCCTCGTCCAGGCGATGTCGCTCGGCGAGCTTGCGTCGATCGACGAAGGACGCGAGATCGTGCGCGCATCGTTCGCACCGACGATCTACGAGCCGCAGGACACGGCGGTCTGGCGAGAGGCGCGCGAGCGGTTCGCGAGGGCCGTCGCCTTGCCGACGTTGGAGGTCGGTCTATGAGCGTCGCAAAGATGCTCGGCGGGATTCCCGCGCCGGAGGATCGGTGGGACGACGCAAGCTCCGCAGGTTTGAGCTCCCTCGACGCGCTCGTCTATCGCTCGAATCTCCTCGGCTCGGACCGTGCTCTGGCCAACCAGGGTGGTGGCAACACGTCCTCGAAGGGCACGGCGGTCGACCATGCGGGCCGCGAGCAGCGCGTGCTCTGGATGAAAGGCTCTGGCACCGACCTGGCGTCGATCGCCCCTAGTGGATTCGCCGTCCTGCGGCTCGACGAGATCATCCCCCTTCGTCGGCGCGAGGAGATGGACGACACGGCGATGGTCGGCTTTCTACGCCGCTCGGCACTCGACCCCGACCAGCCACGCCCATCGATCGAGACGCTCTTACACGCGTTCATCGCCGCCCCCCAAGTCGACCACACTCACCCGGACGCAATCATCGCGTTGACGTCGTCACCGAACGGGCGCAAGTTGGCCGAAGAGACGTTCGGCGAAGAGGTTGTCTGGCTCGACTATCAGCGTCCGGGCTTCGACATGTCACGTCGAATCGCCGAGCTGCTGGACGCCAACCCATCGGCCCACGCGGTGCTGCTCGAGAAACATGGGTTGGTGACTTGGGGGGAGTCGGGTGAAGAGAGCTACCGGCGCACGATCGAGTTCGTCTCCCGTGCCGCTCGCGCAATCGAGAAGGCCGGTGCCGGCCGCTTCGGGCTGGGAGGCCCGAAGGTCGCGGAGTGCGGTGAGCAAGACGCTCAGTTCCTCCTCCTGGCGTCGCTTCCCGCACTCCGCGGAGCACTCTTGACCGACGCGGACGGCGTCGTGCTCGAAGTCGACCGCAGTCCCGAGGCGGTCGCGTTCGCTTCTTCGGTGCGCGCCCCCGATGTGAGTCAGGTCGGTGCACCGTGCCCCGATCATTTGATCAACACGAAACACAAGCCACTCGCGATCGAGTTCGATCCGTCGAGCGCTGGAGCTGCGGAGCTGACGGATGCTTTCCGCGACGGCGTCGCCGCGTACGTGGATTGGTACCGCGAGTATTACGAACGCAACGTCAGCGATGAGAGTCGACCCTTTCCGATGGATCCGGCAGGTCCCCGGGTTGTTCTGATCCCCGGCGTCGGCATCGTCACCACTGGCGCCGACGCGACGCGGACGCGGACGGCTCGCGATCTCTACCATCGCGCGATCGCAGTGGAGGACGCGGCCAATGCGATCGGCGGATTCCGCTCTCTCACCGAGGCCGAGGCATTCGCGATCGAGTACTGGCCCCTGGAGCGGTACAAGCTCGCGCAGGCCCCGCCGCCTCGGGAGCTCGCAGGCCGGATTGCAGTCATTACCGGCGGAGCGAGCGGCATCGGGCGTGCGACCGCCCGGTTGCTCGCCCACCTTGGTGCGCATGTGGTCGTCGCCGACCTCAACCGCGAGGGAGCCGAGGCGGTTGCCGAGGAGATAGTCGGTGCTTGCGGCCTCCGCCGTGCGGTTGCGGCCCACGTCGATGTCACCGACGAGAACGCGGTTGCCGAGATGATGGAGCAGACGGTTCTGGAGTATGGAGGGCTCGACATCCTCGTCGCCTCGGCCGGGCTCGCGACGAGCGCGCCGGTCACGGAGACGACGCTCGAGGAGTGGGAGCTCAATTACGCGGTCCTCGCACGCGGCTACTTCCTGTGCGCCCGTGAAGCGTTTCGCGTCCTGCTCAAGCAGGACCGCGCCGGCTCAATCGTCTTCGTGGGATCGAAGAACGCGCTCGTCGCTGGAGCGAACGCCGCAGCGTATTCATCCGCAAAGGCGGCCTCTCTGCATCTCGCGCGTTGCCTCGCGGAGGAGGGCGGACCTCACGGAATTCGCGTCAACACCGTGAACCCAGATGCCGTGATCCAGGGCTCGGGTATCTGGTCGTCGGACTGGAAGGCGGAACGCGCCAGCACGTATGGCGTTACCGAAGATGACCTCCAGAGCTTCTACAGCGGGCGAACCAAGCTCGGAGTCAGCGTTTATCCGGAGGACGTGGCCGAGGCGATCGCCTTTCTCGCCGGCCCCCGCTCGGCTAAGTCGACCGGAAACGTCATCAACGTCGACGGCGGTGTCACCGCCGCCTACCCCAGGTAGTGCGAAGGAGGCGCACGATCCAACCGATTCGTCAGTCAATCCGCACGCGAAAGGAACCATCAATGCACAAGCGCAGATGGACGATTATCGTGGCGGCGGTGCTAGTTGCAGGCGTCGCCGTGACGGCCGCGCTGGCGGCCAACAGCCGCTCGACGGCAGGCAAGACGTTTTACTTCATCCCGAAGGACACGCTCAACCCGTACGAGGTCATCGCCGACCGGGGCGGCAAGATCGCCCTCACGAAGCTCGGTCACAAGCAGGTCGTCTCGTCTGGCACGGAGGACACCGCTGCGGCTCAGCAACCGGCGATCCAGGCCGCGATCCAGGCGCATGCGGCAGGCATCGTCATCGCCGGTAACGACCCGCAGGCCGTGTGTCCGGCGCTCAACCAGGCGAAGGCGCAGGGCACGAAGGTCATCGCGTTCGACTCGGACGTCAACTGCCGCCAGCTCTTCATCAACCAGGCGGACACGCCGACGATCGGCCGGAGCCAGATCAAGCTGTTGGGCAAGCTGATGAAGTACAAGGGTGAGTTCGCGATTCTGTCGGCGGCGTCGACGGCCACGAACCAGAATGCGTGGATCAAGTACATGAAGCTCGAGCTGAAGAAGCCGGTCTACAAGAACATGAAGCTCGTGAAGATCTACTACGGCAACGACAACCCGGCTCAATCGCGGCAGGCGACGGTGAGCATGTTGCAGGCGTACCCGAACCTGAAGGGAATCGAGTCGCCCACGACCGTCGGGATCTCCTCGGCCGCCCAGTACCTCTCCACCTCGAAGTACAAGGGGAAGGTCGTCCTCACGGGCCTCGGCCTGCCGAGCCAGATGAAGAAGTACGTACATGACAAGACGGTGACTGCGTTCCAGCTCTGGAACCCCGAAGACCTCGGGTATCTCGCGGGCTACGCGATTGCGGCGTTCGCGGACGGCAAGGTCACCGGCAAGGTCGGTCAGACGTTCACGGCCGGCAAGCTCGGCAAGTACACGATCATCAACGGCCCGGACAAGCGGCCGCAGGTGATTCTCGGACCGCCGTTCACGTTCACCATCAAGAACGTCGACAAGTTCAAATTCTAGGAGGCGCAGACGAGGGGGGCGCCGAGTCGTGAACGCCCCCCTCACTGCGACCGTTTGACGACAACCCATCCCGAACCAGTGCTCGCTCTCGAGCACGCTCAAAAGAGCTTCGGCGCCGTCCACGCCCTCGAGGACGGCGACATCGAGCTGTTCGGCGGCGAGGTGCACGGCCTCGTCGGCGAGAACGGTGCCGGTAAGTCAACGCTCGTCAAGATCCTTGCCGGTGTCCACCGCCCCGAGGGTGGGCGACTCGTGCTCGACGGCGAGGAGGCCATCTTCGACAACGCCAAGCAGTCGCAGGCCGCCGGGATCGCGATCATCTTTCAGGAGCCGACGCTCTTCCCCGACCTGAGCGTTGCCGAGAATATCTTCGTCGGCATGCAGCCGCTCAAGCGCTTGCGCCGCATCGACGGTAGGCGCATGCGGCGCGAGGCGGCCGCCGTCTTCGAGCAGCTCGGCGTCCGCCTCGATCCTGACCGCCTGGCGCGCGGGCTCTCGATCGCCGATCAGCAGCTAGTCGAGATCGCCAAAGCGTTGACGTCGAACGCGCGGGTGATCGTGATGGACGAACCGACCGCCGCCCTGGCCGGCACGGAGGTCGACCGGCTGTTCGGAATCGTCGAGTCGTTGCGGTCGCGGGGCAACGCGGTGCTCTTCGTCTCGCACCGCCTGGACGAGATCTTCGAGATCTCTCAGCGCGTCACGGTAATGCGCGACGGTCGCCATGTCCTGACGAAGCCGATCGACGAGCTGACGATCCAATCCGTGATCCGGGCGATGGTCGGCCGTGACATGGACGCCCTGTTCCCGAAAGTGCCGACCGAGCCGGGCCCAGTCGTCCTGGAGGTCAACCGGCTGACCCGGGAGGGCGTGTTCACCGACGTCTCGTTCAACGTGCGGAGCGGTGAAGTCGTCGCCCTCGCCGGCCTCGTAGGCGCCGGCAGGACGGAGGTCGCGCGCGCAATCTTCGGAATCGATCGTTGGGACGCAGGGGCGATTGAGATCTCCGGCAGGCGGCTCCGGCCAGGATCGCCGACAGCGGCCATGCGCGCGGGCATCGGGCTCGTCCCCGAGGATCGGCGTCAGCAGGGGCTCGTCATGGACTTTTCGATCGAGCGCAACATTGCGCTTGCCTCGCTCGACAATATTCAACGTGCGGGACTCATTCCGCGCGGCGCCGAGCGGAGCTTCGCGAAGGACTGGGCGCTCCGGCTGCAACTGAAGTACGGCAAGTTGACGAACCCCGTCTGGACACTCTCGGGTGGCAATCAACAAAAGGCCGTGCTGGCGAAGTGGCTGGCGCGCAAACCGACGCTGTTGATCGTCGACGAGCCGACGCGCGGCATCGACGTCGGCACGAAGGCCGAGGTGCATCGCCTGCTCTCCGAGCTCGCCGCGCAGGGGGTCGCCGTGCTCATGATCTCCTCGGAGCTTCCCGAAGTACTCGGGATGGCCGACCGCATCATCGTGCTCTTCGAGGGCCGCGTCATGCGCGAGTTCACGCGCGCCGAAGCAACCGAGGACGCGCTCATGCACGCGGCTACCGGGATGGTCGAGGAAGCGGCATGACCGCGGTCGCCGAAGAGCAGAAGGTCGTCCAGCCGTACGCCAGCTCGCGCGCGTTTGCGGAGGTGTTGTTCCGCTTCCGTGAGCTGGGCATCGTGCTGGCGCTCGTGCTGGTGGTCGGTGCAACGACGATCGACAATCACCTCTTCCTCAGCGCGACGAATGTTCAGCAGATCCTTTCGGGCGCATCGATCATCGCTCTGCTCGCGATCGGGGAGACCATCGTCATCATCACGCGCAACGTCGACCTCTCCATCGGATCGGTGCTCGGCATCTCCGCATATGCGTCCGGTGAGCTCTACGTGCACCATCCGCATGTCCCGCTCGCGCTCGTCTTCCTGCTCGCGCTCGGAATCGGCGTTGGGTGCGGGATCGTCAACGGCCTGATCGTGACGGTCGCGCGCGTCCCGAGCCTCGTCGTCACGCTCGGAACGCTCTACATCATCCGCGGGATCGACGGTGCGTGGGCCGGCGGGAACCAGGTCAACGCCTCGATGTTGCCCAACACCTTCAACAAGATCGGCTACGGCACGGTTGCCGGCGTCCCGTACCTCGGAATCATCGCCATCGTCGCCGTCGCGATCGCAACCTACGCAATGCGCAGCTTTCGGACGGCTCGTGACTTCTACGCGATCGGCTCGGATCCCGATGCTGCCCGTGTTGCGGGCATCCCGGTGGGCGCGCGTGTGTTTCTCGCCTTCGTTCTCAGCGGCGCGATCGCCGGCGTTGCCGGGGCCGTGTGGCTGTCGTACTACGGGTCGGTCGACGCGATCGCCGGCGCCGGCTACGAGTTTCAGGTCATTGCCGCGGTCGTCGTCGGAGGCGTCGCAATCTTCGGCGGTAGCGGCAGCGTGCTCGGAGCCGCGCTCGGCGCCCTCCTCCTGAACACGATCAACAGCGCACTCGTCGTCGTAAACGTTTCGTCGTTCTGGAGTCAAGCGCTCGCCGGGGGGCTGCTCGTCGGTGCGATCGCCTTCGACCGGTTGATCGCCGTGCGCGTCGCGCCCGCGCTGCGGACGCGGAGGAGAGAACGTGTCTGACCTCGGTTTCCAGCCGCACGAGGAGATTCCGGGGACGGAAGCACCGAGGCGCACCGGGATCGGCGTGTTCCTGCGCTGGGAAGTCCTGCTGCTCGTGCTCCTCGGCGGCACGATTGCTTACGGGGCCGCTGTCTCGCCGTACTTCCTGCACTCGACGAACCTCTTCTACATCAGCTTGAACGTCGGCGAAGTCGCGATCATGGCCCTCCCGCTGACTCTGATCGTCGTCACCGGCGAGATTGACCTCTCGGTCGCGTCAATGCTAGGCCTCAGCGGAGTTTTCATGGCCGAGCTCTTCACTCACGGTTGGCCGATCTGGCCGGCGATGATCATGGCTGTCGTCCTCGGCGCATTCCTTGGTGCGGTAAACGGCTTTCTCGTCACGCGCATGGGTCTCCCTTCGCTTGCGGTGACAATCGGGACGCTGACGCTCTATCGCGGCATCGCGCAGGGAATCCTGCCGACGGACACGATTGGCGGCTTTCCGGCCGGCCTGGCGAGCATCGGTGTCGTTCCGATCCCACACACGCACATCCCGTATTCGATCGCGTTCTTCCTCGCGCTCGCCGTCGTCTTCGGCATCGTTCTGCACGCCACGCCGCTCGGTCGCGCGATCTTCGCCATCGGCGCCGGCCATGAGGCAGCCTTCTTCGCCGGCATCCGCGTGAAGCGGATCAAGTTCTGGCTCTTCGTCCTCTCCGGAACGCTGAGCGGTTTCGCTGGTGTGCTGTGGACGCTTCGTTTCGCATCCGCCCGTTACGACGCCGGCGTTGGTATGGAGCTCCTCGTGGTCACGATCGTCCTGCTCGGCGGCATTTCGATCTTCGGCGGTCGCGGCACGATCGCAGGTGTGATCGTCGCTGTGGCTATTCTCGGGACTCTGCAAACGGCGCTCACGGCCGACCTCATACCTGCGCAGGACCAGAACATCGTCGTCGGCGCACTCCTGATTGCGAGTGTCATCATCCCGAACGGCGGCGAGCTCTATAGGCGCGCGCGCGCTCGGCTGCGAAGCGCTGAAGCCCGCCGCCACGCTGCCGCCGCCGCGCAGGGGGAAGGGCAGTGAAACAGAGCGCCGCGCCGCGTGTCGGCATCTTTGGGATCGGCCTCGCCGCGTACTGGCCCCAGTTCGAGGGGCTGCGGGAGCGACTCGAGGGCTATCAGCGGGACATCCAGGCGCGGCTCGAGGCGATGGGCGCAGAGGTCGTGTCGGCGGGGCTGGTGGACACGGCGCCGGCCGCACGAGACGCCGGCGCGAATCTCGCCGCCGCTCGGGTCGATCTCGTCATGGTCTACCCGGCGACGTACGCGACGTCGTCGCAAGTGCTGCCGATTGTGCAGGCAGTCGGGGCGCCCGTTGTCATCCTGAACCTGCAGCCGACCCGCACGCTCGACTACGAAGGAATGACGACAGGCGAGTGGCTCGCCAACTGCTCCGCATGCTGCGTTCCGGAGATCGCCGGCGCACTGACGCGTGCTCGGATCCACTACAGGACAGTTACCGGGACGCTTCTGGACGGCGATCCGGCATGGGACGTACTGCACGAGTGGCTTGACGCGGCGCACGCGGTGCACAGCCTGCGGACTGCCCGCATCGGCTTCCTCGGCCATACCTATCCGGGGATGCTCGACATGTACTCGGACTTCACGCAGGTGCAGGCGCAAACCGGGGCGCATGTCGAGGTGCTGGAGATCGACGACCTCGTCGAGCGCGTTGAGTCGGCGAAAGCCGCCGAGATCGAGCGCAAAGGGGAGGAAATCCGCGAGACCTTCGACCTCGCCGATGCCGGCGTCGACCCGATCGCGGCCGACATCACGCCCGAGATCTTCGATTGGTCGGCCCGCGTCGCGGTCGGCCTGGACCGCCTCGTCGAGGACTTCGAGCTCGACGGACTGACGTACTACTACCGGGGCATCGGCGGCAACGCCGCTGAGCGGGTCACGGCCGGGCTGATCGTGGGCAATTCGCTCCTCACCGCGCGCGGCGTTCCCGCGTCGGGGGAGGGCGACTTGAAGACGAACCTCGGAATGCTCTTGCTCGACCGGCTGGGCGCAGGCGGCTCATACACCGAGTTCTACGCCCTCGACTTCGACGATGCGTTTGTCCTGATGGGGCACGATGGCCCCGGCCACCTGGCGATCGCCGAAGGTCGACCCGTCGCCCGCGCTCTCAAGCTCTATCACGGTAAAGCGGGCGCTGGCCTATCGATCGAGATGAAGGTTCGCCGGGGACCGGTGACGATCCTCGGCGTCACACAGACCGCCGATGGACGCTTGAAGTTGATCGCGGCTGAGGGCGAATCGATTGCGGGGCCAACGTTCCGAATCGGAAACACGAACTCTCGGATCCGCTTTGCGGCGGCGCCAACCGCGTTTTTCGACGCTTGGTGCGCCGAGGGCCCCACACATCATGTGGCTCTCGGAGTCGGGCACCAGGTTGCGCGTCTGCGTAAGGTTGGCGACCTGTTGGGTCTCGAGCTGGCTGTCGTGGAGTAGCTCAGCTCGGTGAATTCGCGAATGCGCATCGGGCTCTTCGTCACGTGTCTGGGCGACACGCTCTTCCCCGAAGCGCCGAGGGCGGCCGTCACGGTGCTGGAGCGGCTCGGGCACGACGTGGTGTTCCCACGCGAGCAGACCTGCTGCGGGCAGCTCCATCAGAACAGCGGGTATCTCGATGAGGCGCAGGCGCTCGCACGGAGGTTCGCCCGGATCTTCGGCGATTTCGACGCCGTCGTCTCCCCGTCGTCGTCCTGTGTCGGGGCAGTGCGCGAGCTGAGCCCGGAGATCGCACCGCGAGTCTTTGAGCTGTCGGAGTTCCTGGTCGGGCAGCTCGGCGTCGAGGATGTTGCCGCGTACTTCCCTCATCGCGTCACCTACCACCCGACCTGCCACTCGCTGCGGGTGGTGCAGGTCGGGGCGGCGCCGCTGCGGCTGCTGCGCGGGGTGCGTGGCCTCGAGCTCGTCGAGCTTCCGGAAGCGGCCGAATGCTGTGGTTTCGGCGGGACGTTTGCCGTCAAAAACGCGGACACCTCGACGGCGATGCTCGAGGACAAGTGCCGGTGCGTCCTTGCGACCGGTGCGGAGGTTGTCACGGCCGTGGACGCGTCGTGCCTGATGCAGATCGGCGGCGGCCTTTCGCGGCAGGGAACAGGGATCCGCACGATGCACCTCGCCGAGATACTCGCTTCGTGACGTCGTTTCCCGAGGCCGCACGGATCGCTCTCGGCGACAGCCAGCTGCGCCACAATCTGCGCAACGCGACGACCACGATTCGTGACAAGCGCGCGCGCGTCGTCGCCGAGGTGCCGGACTGGGAGGAGTTGCGGGAAGCGGGCCGCGCCATCAAGGAAGACGTCATGCGCCGGCTCGACGAGTATCTGCTCCAATTCGAAGAGTCGGTGCAAGCCGCGGGCGGCCAGGTCCACTGGGCACGCGACGCAGCCGAGGCGAACGCGATCCTGCTCGATGTCGCCCGTGCGCACGACGCGACCGAGGTCGTCAAGGTGAAATCGCTGACGACAGATGAGATAGGTCTCAACGAAGCGCTCGCCACCGGCGGAGTGCGCGCGATCGAGACCGACTTTGCCGAGCTGATTCTGCAGCTCGACGGCGATTGGCCGTCGCACATCCTCGTCCCGGCGATTCATCGCAATCGCTCCGAGATCCGCGATCTGTTCATGCGCACGATTGCGGACGGGCGAGAGCTTTCGGACGATCCGCGCGAGCTCGCCGAAACGGCGCGACTTTACCTGCGCGAGAAGTTCCTCGAGGCAAAGGTAGGAGTTAGCGGCGCGAATTTCGGTGTCGCGGAGACCGGGACCGTCGTCGTCGTCGAGTCGGAAGGCAACGGGCGGATGTGCACGACGCTGCCGCCGGTGCTCGTGACAGTGCTTGGGATCGAGAAGCTCGTCCCGACGTTCGCCGACCTCGAGGTCTTCCTCCAGATTCTGCCGCGGTCCTCGACGGGCGAGCGGATGAACCCGTACACGTCGCTTTGGACCGGTGTGACGATCGGAGACGGACCTCAAGAGTTCCACGTGGTCCTGCTGGACAACGGACGGACCCGCGTGCTCTCCGACGAGGTGGGCCGGCAAGCGCTCCACTGCATTCGCTGTAGCGCGTGCCTGAACGTCTGCCCGGTGTACACGCGGACGGGCGGCCACGCCTACGGCTCGGTGTACCCCGGCCCGATCGGCGCGATCCTCACGCCGCAGCTGCGCGGTGTCGCGAATGCCAAGTCGTTGCCGTACGCATCGACCTTGTGCGGCGCGTGCTACGAGGTCTGCCCCGTGAAGATCGACATTCCGAGCGTACTCCTGCATCTGCGAGCGCAGACGGAGAAGGATGTCGCGGAGCGGATCGCCATGCGCGCGCTCGCTCGTATCTTCGGGAACGCACGGCTTTACGAGTGGGCGCAGAAGCTCGCGCGCGCCGGCGAGAGACCGGCCCGTCGTGTGCCGGGCCCGCTCGCCGCATGGACGCAGACTCGCGATCTGAAGCCGTTTGCGAAGGAGACCTTCCGGGAGTGGTGGAGCCGTGAACGAGGCGCGTGACGAGATTCTGGCGCGGACGCGCGCCGCGATCAGCGAAGGCGCACCACCCGACCCCGTCGCACGTGCATATCGCACGACGGGCGTCCTCGACGATGCGGGCCGGGTCGCGCTCCTGAGCGAGCGCCTTCTCGACTATCGCGCTCGGGTCGAGCGGACGACGGCAACGGCTCTGCGCGACCTGCTCGGCGAGCTTGCGCGCGACGGCCGTATCGCCGTCCCGCGGGGCCTCCCCGAGAAGTGGCGACCGCCCAACTCGGTCGAAGACGACGGTTTGAGCACGCACGAGCTTGATGCTCTCGACGGCGTCATCACGGGGTGCACCGTCGCGATCGCCGAGACTGGCACGCTCATCCTCTCCGGCGGAGAGATGGAAGGCAGGCGCGCGCTCACGCTCGTCCCTGACGTCCACATCTGCGTCGTCCGCACAGATCAGATCGTGGAGACGGTGCCCGAAGCGTTCGCTGCGCTTCGCGGTCGCGAGCGTCGACCTCTCACGCTCGTGTCGGGCCCGTCGGCCACCTCCGACATCGAACTGGAACGAGTCGAGGGCGTCCACGGACCGCGGACGCTCATCGTCGTGATCCTGAAGGAGGCAGACTGAGATGACCCAACGGTTGGGATTCGTTCTGCGGGTGAAGCCGGACCGGGTTGACGAGTACGTTCTCGCCCACCGCGAGGTCTGGCCGGAGATGCTCGAAGCGCTGAAGAGCGCAGGAATCCGGAACTACACGATCTTCCGCGCGGGGAACGAGATGTTCGGGTATTTCGAGACCGACGATCTCGCGCGTACCGAAACCTACCTCGCCGCCCAGGAAGTCAATGCACTGTGGCAGGACGCGATGGCCGACCTGCTGGAGGAACGCGTCCAGGATCAGGGCCCGTCGCCGCTCGAGGAAATCTTTCGTCTCGCTTGATCGTCGCGGGCGCCATGCGTGTTCGCGAACTGATGCAGCCTAGGCGTCGAAGCGGGCGCGCGCCTCGGCGACCGCTGCGTACACGTCGGCCGGGCCCGGCGCGCCGCGAGGGCGAGGCAACTCCGGCGCCTGGAAGGTTCCTTCGCGGACCTGGCCCGCGACGTGCTCGTGCGCGTCACGGAACGGGACTCCCTCCGCGACAAGGGCTTCTGCAGCGTCCGTCGCCGACACGAGTGGATCGCTGCACGCAGCAGCGAGCCGCTCGTGATCGAATTCGATGCCGGTAACGAGTACCTCGAGTGCGGCGAGCGTACCGCCAACATCACGCCGCGCCTTGAAGACCGGCTCCTTGTCCTCCTGCAGGTCGCGGTTGTACGCAAGCGGAAGCCCCTTGACCGTCGCGAGCAAGCCGGTGAGGCGGCCGATCGCGGCGCCGGCCTTGCCCCGTGCCAACTCGGCCACGTCCGGATTCAGCTTCTGCGGCATCATCGACGACCCCGTCGCCGCTTCCTCCGGAAGCCGGACGAAACCGAACTCGGTCGTGCACCACAGGACGATCTCTTCACCGACGCGCGAAAGATGCGTCGCGAGCATCGCGCATGCATAGAGATAGTCGAGCGCGAAGTCACGGTCGCCCACCGCGTCGAGAGAGTTACGAAGCTGCGCTCCGGGAGGCGGCGGCAGCTCGAGCGTCGATCCGGCCAGCGCTCCGGCCCCGAGCGGCCAGGGGCGGGCTGCCTCTGCGGCGAGACGGAACCGGTCGCGGTCGCGGTCGAGCATCTCCACCCAGGCCAGCAGGTGGTGTCCGACCGTGATCGGCTGAGCACGCTGCAGATGGGTGTAGCCGGGCATGGGCGTCTCGGCCTCTTCTTCGGCCCGGGCGAGAACCGACACAACGAAGCCGCGGATCGCGGTCACCGCTTCGAGCGACGCGTCGGCGACGTAGAGGCGCAGAGCGGCCGCGACCTGATCGTTGCGCGAGCGGCCGGCGTGGATCTTGCGGCCGATCGTGCCGAGCAGCCGCTCGATCGTGGAATGGACGTCCTCGTCCTCGGGCTCGACCGCCCCCTCGACCGCGATCCAGTTGAGCGCCGTCTCGACGTCGGCGAGCTCCGCGTCGGAGAGCAGCCCTCCCTCGTGCAGACGACGGGCGTGCACACGCGTGGCGAGACAGTCGTACGGGAGCAACTCGGCGTCGTCCGCGCGCAGGAAGTCCCAGACCGCCTGCGCGACGTCGCTCTCGACGCGCCCGGACCAGAGCGTCATGCGACCTGCACCTGTGTGCGCGCGGCCACGAGCTGCGTCTCCAGCGCTGTGATGCCGATGAAGCCTGCGGCCTCGTGGTGCGGGAAGGTCTCGCCGATGCCGTACGACGCGAGTGATTCGGAGTAGAGCGCATGGTCGGACCGCCGGCCGGTGACGACGGCCGCTCCCGGCTGGAGCGACAAGCGCACGTCGCCCGTGACGAGCTCCTGCGTCGCCGCGAAGAACGCGTCATACGCGCCGCGGACCGGCGCGAACCAGCCGCCGTCGTAGACGAGCTTCGCCCATTTCGGTTCCAGCTCGCGCTTGGCCTCGAGCTCACCTTTCGTCAGCACGAGCTCTTCCAGCGCGCGGTGCGCGGCGATCAGCGTCAACGCTGCAGGCGCCTCGTACAACTCCCGGCTCTTGATACCGACGGCGCGGTTCTCGATCATGTCGATGCGGCCGATGCCGTATGCGCCCGCACGCTCGTTGAGCACAGCTACGAGCGCGAACAGCGGAAGCTCTTCTCCGTCGATGGAGACGGGAAGGCCCTGCTCGAGCGAGACGGTGACGTCGGTCGGAGCGGGTGCGACCGAGAGATCCCCGGTGAGGAGGAACGCGTCCTCGGGGGGCGCCGTCCAGGGATCCTCGAGGATTCCCGCCTCGATCGCGCGGCCGAACAGGTTGTCGTCGACGGAGTACGGCGATTCCGCCTTCGCCTCGACGGGGATGCCACGTTCCTCGGCGTAGGCGATCTCGGCGTCACGTGTCCACACGCGGTCGCGCAGGGGCGCGATCACCTTCACGCCCGGGTACTTCGCCTTGAAGGCAAGCTCGAAGCGGAGCTGGTCGTTTCCCTTGCCGGTGCAACCGTGCACGACCGCGTCGGCGCCGAGCTCGACCGCGACCTCGGCGACCGCCTCGGCAATCACCGGCCGCGAGAGCGCGGAGACCAGCGGGTACTTCCCTTCGTACAACGCGTTTGCGATCAAAGCCTTCGCCACCTGCTCGTCTGCGAACGCTTCCTTGCGGTCGAGTAGCAGGACGTCGTCCGCTCCCGCGAGCTTGCCGCGCTCGATGGCCGGGTGGAAGCTCGCCTCCTGGCCGACGTCGACCAGGACGGCGACCACTTCGTCGAAGCCGTAGTCCTCCTTCAGCCACGCAATCGCGCAGCTCGTATCGAGCCCGCCCGAGTAGGCGAGCACGGCGATGCCGTTCACTGGCTTTCTCCTTCCAGGTGATGTTGCAACTGGTCTGCGAGCGCGGTGCCGCTGCCCTCGCGCGCGGCGACGAAGATCGTGTCGTCGCCCGCGACCGTGCCGGCGACGTCCGCGAGGCCTGCGCCGTCGATCGCCCGTGCCAGCGCGTTCGCGTGGCCGGGCGGGGTCTGGATCACGACGATGGTGCCGGTCGGGACGATCGAGAGCGCCCAGCGGCGCAGGGCCGAGGCGAGCTCGCCGAGGCGCGAGAGATCGGCCGCGCCGGGAGGTGCGTACACGAGCCGCCCTTCCTCGTTGCGCACCTTGACGAGCCCGAGCTCCGCGACGTCGCGCGAGACGGTGGTCTGGACGGCGTCGAAGCCTGCCTCGTGGAGCGCAGCCGCCAGCTCCGTCTGCGTCGAGAGCTCCTGTTCGGATACGAGGCGCAGAATCACGCCTTGCCGCTCGAACTTCCTCATACGAGCACCTCCTCTAGGACACCGAGTGCGTCTTCGATCTCAGCGGTCGAGACGATCAACGGCGGGGTCAGGCGAACGACGTTCGCGCCCGCCGTCCCGACGAGCAAACCTCGCTCCGTGCACGCTGCGACGACATCTGCCGCCGGGCGGTCGAGCTCCGCGCCGAGCAGCAAGCCGGCGCCGCGCACCTCGCGGACTCCGGGCAGCGCCGCGAGACCGTCGGCGAGCAGGAGACCATTCGCCTTGACGGTTGCGAGCAGCTCATCCGTCAACTCATCGCAGACGGCGCTCGCGGCCGCGCACGCAACGGGGTTCCCGCCGAACGTGCTGGCGTGGTCTCCCGCGGCGAAGCCCTCCGGGGCCTCGTCGAAGACGAGCAGGCAGCCGATCGGCAGGCCGTTGGCGAGACCCTTCGCGAGCATGAGGGCATCGGGCCGGACACTCACGTGCTCGTAGGCGAAGAACGCGCCGGTCCGGCCGACTCCGGTCTGCACTTCGTCGAAGAGCAACACTGCTCCGGTTTCGTCGGCGATGCGGCGCGCGGCGGCCACGAACGCCGCCTCGAGGACGTGCACGCCGCCTTCGCCCTGCACCGGCTCGAGCAGGATGCAGCCGGTCTCCGCAGAGATCGCGGCCTCGAGCGAGGCGATGTCGTTCGGGCCCGCGAACTGCACGTGCGGCAGCAGCGGCTCGAACGCCTCGCGCTTGCCGGGCTGGCCGGTGACCGAGAGCGCGCCCATCGTGCGGCCGTGAAACGAACCGCTCAGCGCGACGACGCCCGGCTTGCCGGTTACCTTGCGCGCGTACTTCAGGCTCGCCTCGACCGCCTCGGCACCCGAGTTGCAAAAGAACGCGCGCGCGCCGCCTGCCCGCGCCGAGAGCCGCTGCGCCAGCTCGACCATCGGCTCCGTCCAGTAGAGGTTCGACACGTGCCAGAGCCGGTCGAGCTGGGCATGCGCGGCCGCGAGCGGCGCCGGATGGCAATGGCCGAGCCCCACGACGGCGATCCCGGCCAGGAAGTCCAGGTAGGCGCGGCCGTCGGGGTCGTGGAGCGTCGTCCCCTCGCCGCGGACGAACGTCAGATCTTGACGCGCGTAGACCGGAAGAACCGGAGAGTGAGCAACGACGGTCACGCGACCACCGCCGTCTCGCCGATCTCGGTGCGCACGCCGTTGCGTGCAGCAATTACGGCGGCGCGCAGCTTCGGAACGATTCCGCCCGCGAACGTGCCGTCGCCGAGCAGTCGGTCGGCCTCGCCCGCACCGATGCTCGTCAGCACGGAGCCGTCGCGGAAGACGCCCGCGACGTCGCTGACGAACAAGAGCCGGTCGGCCTCGAGCCCGACTGCGAGTGCGGCCGCCGCATCGTCGGCGTTGACATTCAGTGGCCCGACACCCAGCGGGGCGACAACGGGGATGTGGCCGGAGACGAATGCGTCGACAACCACCTGCGGCCGGCTGGGCAGCGGATCGCCGACACGCCCCAGCGCAGGTATCTCGACGGCATGGAGCCCGATCTCGTCGCCGAAGAGACCGACGGCACGCGTCCCGAGCGCGGTGCACAGCGCCCGGTTGACGGCGGCGAACGACGAACGAACGACTGCGAGCCCCGCCTCCGTGGTGACGCGCCGGCCGCCGACGAACTCGACGGGAATGCCGAACCGCTCCATCTCCTCGGAGATCTGCGGCCCGGCGCCGTGAACGACGCACACGTCATGGCCCGCGTCGGCGAGTTGCAGAATCGTGTCGGCCGACTCGCAGGCCACCGCGCCGCCACACTTGAGGACGACGAGACTCATGAGCGGTACTCCGCGTTGATCCGGACGTAGTCGTACGAGAGGTCGCTCGTCAGGTAGCTGGCGGATCCTTCACCGAGCGCCAGGTCGAGGACGATCGTGCAGCCCGCACCGTCGAGCGACGGCTCGACGTTCTGCGGCGCGCCCGAGTCGACGACACGCACGCCTGCGAGGTCGAGGGTGACGCAATCGGGATCGAGCTGCGCGTAGCCGCCGTTGAACGGCGCCGACCCGGCGGCAGCGAGCACGCGCCCCCAGTTGGCATCGCGCCCGAACAGCGCCGTCTTCACGAGCGGGGAGGTTGCGATCCGCCGCGCGATCGCCTTCGCCTCCAGATCGCTTGCTGCACCACTGACGCTGATCGCCGCTGTGAAGGTCGCGCCTTCGCCGTCGGTGACGATCTGGCCTGCGAGGTCGGCGCAGACGGCACGCAGACACTCGTCGAACGCCGCATCGCTTGCAGGGGAGCGCGTCGCGCCGCTTGCGCCGTTGGCGAGTAGGACGACTGTGTCGTTCGTCGAACACTCGCCGTCGACGGAGATCGCGTTGAAGCTCTCGTCGACGGCAGTGCGCAGGAAAGCGCTCGTTTCGCCGGGCTCGAGCGGATAGTCCGTCGTGACGACGGCGAGCATCGTCGCCAGATTGGGATGGATCATTCCGGAGCCCTTTGCCATTCCGCCCACCGCGAAGCCCGGCCCGTTCGCAACCGCCTGCTTCGCGTGCGTGTCGGTCGTCAGGATCGCCTCGGCTGCGTTGCCGCCACCCCTTTCCGAGAGCGAATCGGTCGCCGTCCGGAGCGCAGGCAGGATCTTGTCGAGCGCGAGCCGCTTCCCGATCACGCCCGTCGAGAGCACGACGATCTCCTCGACCGCGAGGCCGAGTAGACGTCCCGCCTCGGCGGCGGTCGCGCGCGCATCGAGCTCGCCGCGCAGGCCCGTCGCGGCGTTCGCAGAGCCGGAATTGATCACGACGGCCTGCGGCTCAGCGAGCTCCAGATGCTCCTTGGAGATCACGACCGGTGCCGCCTGCATGCGGTTGGCGGTGAACATCGCCGCGCCGGTCGCGGGAGCGAGCGAGCGCACGATCGCGAGATCGGGCGCGCTTCTGCGCAGGCCTGAGTGGACCCCGCTCGCGACGAATGCTTTCGCGGCGGTGACGCTCACACGGGCACCCCGGTCAGCCGCAAGCCAGCGGTTTCGTCGAGGCCGAGCGCGAGGTTCGCGTTCTGCACCGCCTGGCCGGCGGCGCCCTTGCCGAGATTGTCGAGCGCGCAGACTACGATCGTCGTACCGGTCGAGCGGTCCTCGAAGAGCGCCACCTCAGCGGTGTCCGTGCACTGCACACGATTGAGCTCGGGCGCGACACCTTCGGGCAGGACGCGCACGACGTCGCTGTCGGCGTACGCGTCCTCCAGCCGCTCGCGCGATGCGCCGTCGGTGGCGCGCATGTAACAGGTCGCGAGCAAGCCACGCCTGATCGGCAGCAGGTGCGGGACGAAGCAGACCGGAAAGCCGAGCGCCTGTTCCAGCTCCGGTGCATGCTGGTGCGCGCCGATTCGGTAGGGCGAGAGATTCTCGAGCACGAACCCCGCATGCGAGCTCGCCTTCAGCGCGCGGCCGGCGCCGGATACGCCTGACTTCGCGTCGACGACGATGCCCTCCGGCTCGATCCCATCGGCGAGGGGCGCGAGCGCCAGCAACGCCGCGGTTGAGTAGCAGCCCGGATTCGCGATCAGACGGCCCGCCGGCGGATAGAGCTCCGGCAGCGCGTAGCTCCACTCCGCGAGCGCGCTGGGGAAAGGATGCGCGAAGCCGTACCAGTCGCCGTAGAGATCCGCGTCGTGCAGCCGGTGACCGCCGGAGAGATCGACGACGACCGCTTCTGGCGGCGGCTCGAGTGCTGCCGCTTCGTCGTGATCGAGGCAGAGGAAGAGAACGTCAGCTCCGCTTCCGAGCGCCTCCGCGTTCGGGACGAACGTCGGCAGCGAACCGTTGAGCCGGAGATCGAGCGACGACGGCGGCTTCCCGGCAAGAGAGTCCGAGCCGAGCGCGACCACCTTGAGCTCGGGGTGCGCCAGGACGCGGTCGAGCGCCTCCTGACCTGCATACCCGGAGCAACCTACTAGTGCAGCCGAGAACATCTGTGCGTATTATGCGGATTGAGCACCTATCATGCAAACGATCCGACCAGCCAAGCTCGTGCTCGAGGACGGCACCGTCTTTGGCGGCGCCGCCGTCGGCGCCCCCGGCGTCGCGGCCGGGGAGGCGTGCTTCACGACCGCGATGGCGGGCTACGAGGAGGCGGCGAGCGACCCGAGCTACATGGCGCAGGTGCTCGCCTTCAGCTATCCGCTGATCGGTAACTACGGGGTCGACTCGAGCCGGCTCGAGTCAGACGGCGTGTGCGCCGAGGCAATCGTGATGCGCAGAGCACGACCCGCCTGGAAGCAGTGGCTGGCGTCGCAGGGCGTGGTTGCGTTGGAGGACGTCGACACGCGCGCGCTCGTTCGGAAGATTCGCGACGGCGGAGTGCTTCGCTGCGCGCTCGGGGAGGCGTCCGTGGCGGAGTTGCACGCTCGCGCGCTGGCCGAACCGCCGATCGATGGCCGGCCGCTCGGCCGTTCGGTCGGGACGGCGCAGCCGTACCGACTCGGGACGGGCGCGCCTATCACCGTGCTCGACCTCGGCACGAAGCGCTCGATACCTACGCGCCTCGCCGCTTGTGGGCTCGAGGTCATGGTCGTGCCGGGCGACTGGGACGCGGAGGCGATCCTCGAGAACGTTCCGCGTGCCGTGCTCGTCAGCAACGGCCCCGGCGATCCGGCGGTGCTCGCTGGTCCGATCGAAACGGTCCGCGACCTGCTCGGGCGCGTGCCGGTCTTCGGTATCTGCCTCGGTCACCAGATCCTCGGGCTCGCGCTCGGGCTGGAGACGTTCAAGCTCCCGTTCGGACACCGCGGTGCGAACCACCCCGTCCGCGACCTGAGGACGGGCCGGGTGCTCGTGACCGTTCAGAACCACGGCTTCGCGGTCGCAGACAGCGGCGGCGACGTGGAGGTCACGCACGTCTCGCTCAACGACGGGACGGTCGAAGGACTCGCCGGCGACGGGTTCGCCACCGTGCAGTTTCACCCCGAGGCGGCTCCCGGCCCGCTCGACGCGCTTCCCTTCTTCGAACTGATTGCGGACACGTGCCGAAGCGCGCCGACCTTCGCTCTGTCCTGATCGTCGGCTCCGGCCCGATCCGGATCGGGCAGGGGTGCGAGTTCGACTACGCCGGAGCGCAGGCGTGCCGTGTGCTCCGGCGCGAGGGCTACCGGGTCGTGCTCGTCAACTCCAACCCGGCGACGATCATGACCGACCCCGAATGGGCCGACGCGACGTATCTCGAGCCGCTCGATGCCGACACGATCGCGGAGGTGATCGAACGCGAACGTCCCGATGCGCTGCTCCCGACTCTCGGTGGGCAGACCGCGTTGAATCTGACCGTCGAGCTCGCCGAAGCGGGCGTGCTGTCCCGCTTCGGAGTCGAGTTGATCGGCGCCGACGTCGACGCAATCCATCGCGCCGAGGACCGGCTCGAATTCCGCGCCGCTGTAACGGCCGCGGGCGTGCCCGTTCCCGAGAGTCGTGTCGTCTCGTCGGCCGATGAGCTCGACGGAATCAGCTTGCCGGCCGTCGTGCGGCCGGCATTCACGCTCGGCGGCACCGGTGGCGGCATCGTGCGCATGCGGGAAGAGCTCGAGGCACTCGTCCGCCGGGGCCTTGCGGTGAGCCCGATCGGCCAGGTGCTGGTCGAGCGCTTCCTCGAAGGCTGGCAGGAGCACGAGCTCGAAGTGATGATCGACATCGCCGGCAACTGCGTCGTCGTCTGCTCGATCGAGAATCTCGATCCGATGGGCGTCCACACTGGCGACTCGTGGACCGTGGCGCCCCAGCAGACGCTTCCCGACGGCGAATACCAGCGCCTGCGCGAGGCGGCGTTCGCATGCGCGCGCGCCGTCGGCGTTGCGACGGGAGGCGCGAACGTGCAGTTCGCGTACGAGCCCGCGAGCCGAGAGCTTGCCGTCATCGAGATGAACCCACGCGTCTCGCGCTCCTCCGCGCTCGCCTCGAAGGCCACGGGGTTCCCGATCGCGAAGATCGCTGCCCTGCTCGCCGTCGGCTACACGCTCGACGAGCTGCCGAACGACATCACCGGCAAGA
>DASVEU010000041.1:0-11209 GCA_036380395.1 Gaiellaceae bacterium | reverse complement strand
CGAAGCTCTCCTTCAGGAGCTCCTCGATGTGGCTGAACTCGGTGGAAACGCGGCTCTGCGAAAGCTCGAAGACAACCTGCTCGGCCCGGTCGACGAGGATCTGCGTCTCGCCTGGGCGTTCCCAGCCGAGCTGGGCGATCTGTTGTCCCGCGGCGATGAGCCCGCGCAACGTCGCCATCTCCCGGACGATGCGCGCGTAGTGCCCCGCATTGGCGGTCGCCGGCACGAGTGCCGCCAGCTCGTGCATGCGAACCCGACCGCCGACGGCCTCGAGCTCACCGCGTTCCTCGAGCTCGTCGACGAGCGTGATCGCGTCGACCGGCTCGCCCTTCGCATAGAGCGCGAGGCCCGCGCGGTAGATCTTCGCGTGACTCTCCCGGTAGAAATCGGAGGCGTCGAGGACCTCGCTCACCGCCCCGATCGCGCCCGGGGAGAGCAGCATCGCCCCGAGGACGGACTCCTCCGCCTCGAGGTTCTGGGGTGGCGCGATCGGAGCGGCTTCAGCGAGCTGGGCGACAGGTGTCACTCGGTCGGAGTGAACCACCCTTGTGCGCGTCTTTCCATCTGTGGGAAGGTGGGTTCCTGACATGTCCTTTTCGCCCTGTTTGCAGCGGAAAAGAACACATGTTCCCATACGGTTCGGACGGAGCCTGTTGATGGTTCGACCGCTAGGAGCGGGAACTTCTTCGGCAAGTCCACAGGCGGTGGAAAGGCCTGTGAAAGGTTGTACCCAGGCTTTCCACAGAACTGCCTCGGCCCCGCTTTAAAACAGGCGCAGGATTGTGGACATGATCGGCGCAGTCGGAGTCTTGATCGCTGCTGCGACGCAAGCCGTTGCGTCTGGCGTCGTACGGCTGTTGAGGCGGCTAGCTTTGCTCTTCTGTGATGCCGGCGTCGACCGCGCGGTCGAACTCGTCTTCCTGTAGCTCACCCTCGACATCGCCGCGTGACGGCTGCAGTTCTCCGGCCGCGATCAGCTGAGCATCCTGCGCGGCAGCGACCGCATCGAGCTCGTCGAGGGTCAGCTCGTGCTTCTCCTGCTCCGCAGGCGGTGTCTGCTCGGCTTCCTCGACAGCCGCCAATGCCTCGAGCTCTTCCTCGGGCGGCAGCTCGCCACCCTCGGGCACGACGAGTGTCCGCACCTCGACCGTCACGTCCTGGAACAGCTCGATCGGCACCTGGAAACGCCCGATCCGCTTGAGCGGCTCGCCGCCGATCCTGCGCCGGTCGACACGGACCTTGTGCTTCTCCCAGAGCTGGTCGGCGATGTCCGTCGGCGTGACCGATCCGAACAGCGAGCCGGTGGGGCCGGCCTTCACGTCGAAGCGAAGCTCGACCTGGCCGAGCCGCTCCGCGACAGACTGTGCGTCCTCGAACGTCTTCGCCTCGTTCCTCGCACGCCGCTCTTCGACCTTGCGCACCTCGGCGACACGCGCCGGGGTCGCCTCGTCGGCGAGGCGGCGCGGGAAGAGGAAGTTCCGCGCGTAGCCGCGCGTGACGTTCACGACCTCGCCGCGCAGACCGACCTTGTCGATGTCCGAACGGAGGATTACGTCCATTGGTGCACTAACGACCCTCGCGGCCTTCCGCGACGTACGGCAGGAGCGCCATCTCCCGCGCGCGCTTGACGGCAACGGCCACCTGCCGCTGGTGACGCCGACACGCGCCGGTGATGCGCCGGGAGCGGATCTTGCCCCGCTCCGAGATGTACCGGCGCAGCTGGTTCACGTTCTTGTAGTCGATCTCGTCGACCTTGTCCTTGCAGAAGAAGCACGACTTCCGCCTGATCGGACCAGAGGACTGGCCCGGCCGCTTACGGCCGGGCTGCCGGTCCTTGTCTCTCTTTTCTCCTCCTCCGCGCGGCGGCATCAGAACGGGATGTCGTCGTCTGCCGAGGACGAGGTGAAGTCCTCGTTACCGGCCGTTGCCGCTGCCGGGACGAACTGGCGCTCGCCTTCGCCTGCGCCGCCTCCGCCGCCGCCATCGCGGCTGCCGAGGAACTGCACGGTGTCGGCGATGATCTCGACCGCCTGGCGCTTGGTGCCGTCCTGCGCATCCCACTCGCGCCAGTCGAGGCGTCCGTCGACGCCGACCGGGCGGCCCTTGGAGAGGTACTGCGCGCAGCTCTCACCCTGGTTGCCCCAGACGGTGACGTCGAAGTAATTGGGCTTGTCGCCCCAGTTGCCCTGCGGATCCTTCTGGCGGGTGTTCACGGCGATCCGCAGCTTGCAGACGGCGGTGCCGCTCGGCGTGTGCCGCAGCTCCGGGTCCTTCGTCAGGTTCCCCACGAGCACGACGCGATTGATGTTGGCCATCTTCTACTCCTCTTCCGAACTGGTGTTCGCTTCAGCATAGGCGGGCTCGGGGACAGACCGCGAGATCGGCTCGGGCTCCGGCGGCGGCGGTGCCCCGGCCGTGCCTTCGACCCGGCGCACGGCGAGGTGCCGCATGACGCCGTCGGTGATGCGGAGGACGCGTGACAGCTCCGCGAGCGTCTCCGGGTCGGCGTCGAAGTTCAGAAGGTGGTACGAGCCCTCGCCTTTGTGGGCGATCTCGTATGCCAGCCGGCGTCGTCCCCAGACGTCGTGCCGGACCCACGTCCCATTGGCCTTCTCCACGAGCTCACGCGCGCGTTTGATGATCTCTTCCTGCCGCCCTTCTGGCAGGTCCGGATCGAGCATGAGCAAAATTTCGTACGCAACCACTAGTTCCCGAGACCTCCCTTCCTTTGGTCTGAATCGGCCTCACCGGCTGGCGCCACTCGGGAAAGGGAGCGCGATGGCGAGGCAGGAAGGCGGCCAGTGTAGCATCGCCGCGATGAAGCACCCGTCCGCGTGGCTGCTCGGCGGGTTCGCCCTGTTCGGCTTCCTGCGCCGGCGGCGCGAAGCCCCTCTCGGCCCCGATCCGCGCGCTGACGATCTGCGCCGAAAGCTCGCGGAATCCCGCTCGATCGTCGAGGAACGCGACGAGTTCGAGGCCGCCGAGGTGACCGTCGACCTCGCCGAGCCTGCACCCGTTGATCCCGATTCGCGACGCCGCGCAGTGCACGACGCCGGACGGGCGACGGTTGAACGCATGCGCGACCTCTAGCCGCGTACGACGGACCAGAACTCGGCGGCGAGCACGGTCGCCGCGGCGACGAGCACGGTCGTTCCGCCGGGTGGGAGGTCCGCGTAGTAGGCGATCGTGATCCCGGCCAGCACCGAGCCGAGCCCGATTCCCATGCCGAGCAGGATCGTCGAGCGCATGCTCCAGGCGATTCGCGACGCGGCGATCACCGGTAGCACCATCAGCGCGGCGATCAGCAGGATCCCGACGATGCGCATCGACAGCGCGATCGTCACGGCGGCGAGCGCGACGGTGAGCGCGTTGAGCGCAGCGACCGGTAGCCCTGCGACCCGCGCGCCTTCCTCATCCACCACGACCGCGACGAGCGGCCGGTAGAGCAGCGCAATCGTGACCAGTGCGCAGGCGCCGAGCGCGGCGATCACGGCCAGGTCTCCTCGCGTGACCGTCAAGATCGAGCCGAACAGGAACTGGAAGAGGTTCACGTTGAGCGCGCCGGCGGCCGACACGAGCACGACGCCGCCCGCGATCCCGGTGTAGAAGATCAACGCGAGCGCCTGGTCGCCTGCGGTTCGCCGGCGAGCTCGGATCCATTCGATCGACAGGCCTCCGGTGACCGAGACGACGAGGGCCGTCAGAACGAGCGGCAGGTTGAGCAGATAGCCGAGCGCGACACCCGCAAACGCGACGTGGCCGATCCCGTCGCCGACCAGGCTGAGACGTCGCTGCACGAGAAAGAAGCCGACGGCGGGCGCAAGCAGCCCGACGACGATCCCGGCGCCGAACGCGAGCCGCATGAACTCGAGCTCAAGCATGGGCGTGCGAGGGGTCGTGCCAGACATCGGGCAGGCCTGAAGGAGGGCCGTCGAAGACGATGCTGCCGCGGACGAGCACGATCCGCTCGACGAAGCGCTCGACGGCGCCGAACTCGTGCGAGACGTAGAGGATCGTCATCCCGAGCTCGTTACGGAGCCTCTGCAGGAGTGCCGCGATCGCGTCCTGCGCCTCGACGTCGACCCCGGTCGTCGGTTCGTCGAGCACGAGCAGTTCCGGCTCAGCGGCGAGGGCTTTCGCAATGAAGGCGCGCTGCTGCTGGCCGCCGGAGAGCGTCGACAGCCGGCGATCGGCCTGTGGCGTGAGGGCGACGCGGTCGATCGCCTGGCGCACGGCTTCGCGGTCGGCGCCGGAGAGCGGTCCGACCAGCCGTGTCCGTGACGCGCGCCCGGTGGTGACGAGCTCGCGGACCGTGACCGGTGCATCGATCCCGGCCTGAGCCCGCTGCGGGAGGTAACCGACCTTCCGCACGAGCAACTCGACGCGTCCCGACGTCGGCTCCTCGAGTCCGACCACGAGCCGGACGAGCGTGGTCTTGCCGCCTCCGTTCGGCCCCGCGATCGCCACGAACTCGCCACGCTCCACCTCGAGATCGACGTCGCGCAGGACGGGAGGTGCGTGCCCGTACGCGAATGAGACTCGCTGCAGTCGCAGCGCTAGCGGCAACCCAGTGCCTTCCGCAGTGCCGCAAGATTCCGGCGCATCAGCGTCAGGTAGTTGTCGCCGCGCTTCTGCTCGGTCGGCGTCAGACCTTCGATCGGATCGAGCACTGCGGTGCGCGCTCCGACCTCGCGCGCCACCGTGTCTGCCAGCCGCGGCGAGACGAGCGTCTCGAAGAACACCGTGGTCGCGTGCGTCCGGCGGACGACCTGGATCACGTGTGCGAGCTGCTTCGGCGTCGGCTCTGTCTCCGGAGCGAGCCCGGTGATGGAGACCTGCTCGAGCCCGTAGCGGGCCGCGAGGTAGCCGAACGCGGCGTGGCTCGTGACGATCTCGTGTCGCTTGCAGTCGCTTAACCCCTGCCGGTACGCGCCGTCGAGCTTGCTCAGGTCGGCGACCACCGCGGTCGAGGGACGACCCAGCGCCGTACCGATCTTGTTCGCCACGCGCTCGAAGAGGATCGGATCGAGCCAGACGTGCGGGTCCGCGGTGAGCCCGGCCTCCGCGCCATCGGCGGCGTGCAGCGGCAGGCCGGCGAGGATGTCCACCTTCTTACCGCGCGCCTGCTCGACCGCTTTGCTCACTGCAGGCTGGAAGCCGTGGCTCAGGTAGAGGACGACGCTCGCTTCCTGGATCCGTGCGACTTCGCGCGGCGTCAGTTCGAGGTCGTGAGGCTCGGCGCCGGGCGGCGTCAGATTTTGGACGTCGAATGCCGGCCCTCCGATTCGCTCGGCGGCGTAGGCGAGGGGATAGAACGCCGCCACCACTGACTTCCCTCCTCCGGAGCCGCCGCCGCCTGACCCGCAGCCTGCGACGACCCCGGACAGGACAAGAATGAGAACTATTCTCGAAATCACGTCTGGGACGATACACTGCGAACGTGATCTGGGCGAGTCATGCACTCGAGACACTCGAAGGCGCCGGCTTTCGGAGTGGGGGCGCCCGACGTGCCGTCGTGGAGCTCCTGGGCCGCCAGAACTGCTGCATGAGCGCGCAGGAGATCTTCGACAGCCTTCGCCGCGCCAGGCGGCCGGTCGGGATCGCCTCCGTCTACCGCGCCCTCGAGACGCTCGCAGATCTCAGGCTGGTGAAGCGAGTCGATGCAGGCGACGGGATTGCCCGCTTCGAGCCGGCGCGGCCCGACGGAGACCACCACCATCACCTCGTCTGCCGCGACTGCGGGAAGGTTGAGGCGTTCAGCGACGCAAGGCTCGAGCGCGCGATCGACAAGGTCGCCGGCGGCCTGGGCTACTCGGTCGAAGAGCACGAAGTCGTGCTCACCGGCGCCTGCGCCGACTGCGCCGCCTAGGGCTATACCTAGCGCGGAGCGAAGGCTTCCGCGCCTGCGACGAGACCGCGGGCGACCTTCAGCTGATACGACGGCGACTGCAGGAGCCGCCTTTCGGTCGGGTTCGTCATGAAGCCGCACTCGACCAGGATTGCCGGGACGTTCGCCCAGTTGAAGCCAGTCAGGTCCGAGCGCTGCACGAGGCCGAGGTTGCGCGCGCCGGTCTGCCGGGCGACCGCCGCCTGCACTTTGCGGGCAGCGCGCACGCTCGCGGCGTAGATGTCGTCCGTCCACCCGGCGTGCAGCGCAGGCACGAGCGTTTTGATCCCATTGAGCGACGGGTCGGTCGCGCCGTCGGCGTGAATCCTGATCATCAGGGACGCGTGTCGCACGTTGCAGAAGCGCGCGCGCTCGATATTTCCTCCCGCGTATGTGCGCCCCGTGCGAGTCATCGCGACGCGATAGCCGTCTCGCTTCAGCAGAGCGCGTGTCCGAAGCGCGATCGCGAGGGCGACCGGCGCCTCTCCGGCAGTGCCGCCGCCGTCCTTGATCTTCAGCTGCGAGGAGCCCGGGCCGATGGGCTCGGTCTGCCGACCGATCGCCGGAATCGTGCCGTGGCCGGGATCGAGGCAGATCAACGGGGTTGGGGAGACGGCCATCACGGGCAAGAGTCTGCCTGTGGTGGACCCGCTGCTTGCATTCGACAAGCTCGTCGGCCGGTCGGTCGAGCGGCTCCTCCGCTCGCACTACGCGCGGCGGCTGCGACGAATCGGCTGGGAACATGCCCTCGAGGCGCCGACTTCGGATCTCTGGGCCTCCGGTGAGCCGCCGCCTCGGACCGGGTGCAAGGTGGAGGTCCTGATCGACGGCGCGGAAGCACTACCTCGGTTCGAGATGGAGCTGCGCAAGGCGCGTTCGCACGTCCATCTCGCAGGCTGGTTCATGACACCCGACTTCGGACTCGTGCGCGAGCCCGTCCGAGTGGAGTTGCGGACGCTCCTCGCAGAGCTGGCCGAGCGGATTCCGGTGCGTGTCCTTGTTTGGGCCGGCTCGCCGCTGCCTCTCTTCCGCCCCGATCGCAAGGACGTCGTGCGCACTCTCCACACGCTCACGTCCGGCACGAAGATCGAGGCGGTCGCGGACTCGAAGGAACGACCCATGCATTGCCACCACGAGAAGATCGCCGTGATCGACGACGACGTCGCCCTCGTCGGCGGCATCGACCTGACGACGGAGTCGGGCGACCGGTTCGACACGAATGCCCACCCCGCACGCGGCGAGCTCGGCTGGCACGACGCCGCCTGCCTGCTTCGAGGTCCCGTCGTGGCTGACGTCGCCGCCCATTTCGCGCAGCGGTGGCACGAGCTCACCGGCGACACGCTTCCCGAACCGAGCTCAAGCCCGCCTGCGGGGGACGTCGAGGCGCAGGCAGTCCGGACCGTGCCCGAGCACGTCTACGAGTCCGTCCGAGACGGCGATTTCCGGATCCTCGAGTCGTACGTGCGCGCGCTTCGCTCGGCGCAGCGCCTCGTCTATCTAGAGAACCAGTTTCTCTGGTCGGGCGAGGTCGTGCAGATCCTTCTGGACAAAATCGTGCAGCCGCCGTCCGACGACTTCCGGCTGCTGATCGTGCTGCCCGCGAATCCGAACGACGGGAGCGACGACACGCGTGGCCAGTTGGCGGACCTGATCGAAGCGGACAATGGCGCAGGGCGTGTCCTCGCCTGCACGCTGCGTGCGCTCGGTGAGCGCGGCCCTTGTCCGATCTACGTCCACGCGAAAATCGGAATCGTCGACGATCGTTGGCTGACGCTCGGCTCTGCCAACCTCAACGAGCACTCGCTGTTCAACGACACCGAGATGAACGTGGTCACCTGCAACGCCGAGCTTGCACGGGCGACGAGGGTGCGGTTGTGGGCGGAGCATCTCGAGCGCACACAAGAAGAGGTATCCGCCGACGCGGTTCGCGTCGTGGACGAGCTCTGGAAGCCAATCGCGGAAGAGCAGTACGAACGTCGCCAGGCGGGTCTCCCACCGACGCACCGGCTGTGCCTGCTCCCTGGTGTGTCTCGGCGCTCGCGCCGATTGCTCGGTCCGTTGCAGGGCCTGCTTGTCGACGGTTAATTAGTCTCGCCGAGGGCAACACGGCTTCGATGGCCACCCGCCGAGAGCTTCCAGCGGACATCGCCGCCGCGTTCGATCGCGTTCCCGAGGCGGGCTCCCGTTTCGCTGCGTTACCGCCCGAACGCCAGGCCGCCTGGCTCGATTGGATCGATGGAGCGCGCGGCCGCCGGGCTCGCGCGGGACGGATCGACGAGCTGATCCGGCGGTCGCTGCCGTCGGCAGCCGTGGCCGAGGAAGAGGTCGCAGAGCCCGCCGGCCCACCGCCCGAGCGCTACTGGTGGCTGTGGCTCGTGCTCCTGCTGCTGCTCGTGGTAGGCGGCCTGCTGGCCTGGTACTTCCTCAGCCGCGGCAGTGACAAGGCGACGGTTCCGAACGTGATCGGCCTCCGCGAAGACGCTGCCGCGGTTCGGATTCACGACCGCGGTCTCGACGTGCTCCCGCGCACGGATGCGAGCAACCGGCCGCCTGGCATCGTGTTCGCGGAGAAGCCCGGCCCGGGCACGCAGCTCGACAAGGGCCAGGCGGTCACGATCTTCGTCTCGAGCGGTCGCCTCGGCGTCCCGGACGTGACGGGTCTGCCCCTGCCGGATGCGCAGCAGAAGCTGACCGCCAAGGGGTTCAAGGTCGAGGTCAGGCGCGTCGCGTCCTCCCGTCCCGTGGGGATCGTCATCGGCCAGCAGCCGGTTGCGGGCGTTACCGCGGTCAGCGGGACAACGGTGACGCTGAACGTCTCGAGCGGGGTCAAGCCGGTCGTCGTCCCGCGCGTGGTCGGGCAGACCCAGGGCGCCGCAGTGGACGCGCTGACGAAGCTCGGCCTGAAGCCAGTTCTGAAGAACGTCCCGTCCGACAAGCCCGTCGGAACCGTGGTCGGCCAGAACCCGCCGACAGGGAAGGAAGTCGACAAGGGCGCGAAGGTGGTCGTCAACGTGTCGACCGGCAGCGGTCCGTCGACGACGACGGTTGCGACCACGACGACGACCGCCACTACGACCACGGGCGCTACGACTACTACCGCCTCCGGGCCCGTTCGCGTACCACGCGTGGTCGCGCTTGCGCAGACGCCCGCGCTTCGCCGGCTGAACGTCTTGGGCCTTCGGCCGACCGTGGTCTATGTCCGTTCGACCCAGCCCGCGAACAGAATCGTCGCCCAGTTGCCCGCACCGGGCACGACACTGCGGCGCGGCTCGCGCGTGCGCATCAACGTCTCGACGGGCCCGAACCCGGAACCGGCGACCGCTGTCCCCAACGTGGCCGGACAGGACCAGACCACGGCGGCGGAGACGCTCAGCGCCGCCGGTTTCGAGGTTGCGGTGCTGAACCGGCCGACGAGCGACCAGAGCATGGACGGCCTCGTGGTCGAGCAGCAGCCCAGAGCGGCGTCCAGGATCCCCGCGGGGTCGCAGGTCACGATCTTCATCGGCCGCTTTTCGGGTTAGGAGCCCGGCGCAGCTTCAGCCGGCGGCTGACCGGCAACCACAGTCGAAGCGCGCCGGGCTCCTTCGAGGCAGACCCGCGCTGCTGGAAAAACTTGCATTACCCTCGTCGCGAGATGACGGGCGGGGAAGAGCAGACGCAGACCTGGCATCACGGGATCGTCGCGAGCTGGTGGGCTGAGTTCAACGTGGGCGGCCCGGAGATCGAGTACTTCCAGAAATCCATCGAGGACGACGGTCAGCCTGCGCTCGACGTCGCGTGCGGGACCGGACGCCTGCTTCTCCCCTACCTTCGCGCCGGGCTGGACGTCGACGGCTGTGACATCTCCTCGGACATGCTCGCGCTCTGCCGCGAAAGGGCGGAAGCCGAAGGGTTGTCACCGAATCTGTTTGCGCAGGCAATGCACGAGCTCGAGTTGCCACGCAGGTACAGGACGATCGTGGTCTGCGGCGGTTTCGGTTTGGGCGGCAATCGCGAGCAGAGTTTCGCGAGCCTCGAGCGCATCTACGAGCATCTCGAGCCCGGAGGTCTCCTGCTGCTCGACAACGAGGCGCCCTATGCCGACGCGGGACTGTGGCGTCATTGGCTCAAAGAGGAGCGGCAGGCATTACCGAAGCCCTGGCGAGAGTTGGGCGAGGGGGACCGGCGGCAAGGTTCCGACGGGACGGAGTACGAGCTGCGGAGCCGGATCGTCGAGCTCGACCCACTGGCCCAATCTGTGACGCTCGAGATGCGCGCCGACATGTGGCGGAACGGCGAGCACGTGGCGGAGGAGCACGTCTTGAGGATGTCCCTGTACTTCACGCACGAGCTTGCCGCGATGCTCGAACGCGCAGGCTTCACCGACGTGAGCCTGACGGGCGACTATAGGGACGAAGAACCGAATTCGGACACCGAATTCGTCGTCTTCAGGGCAAGGAAGCCGCTGTAGCCAAGAGGTGCTACCTTGGCTGCTCGACGCGTCGAGTCTTGCCCGGCCTGCGTCTCTAGACCCAGGCCCGCTTCCGTCCATCTCTCGCCGTTCCGCGTCCTGCGGACGAATGACGAGAGGCCAATATGGGTGCAGCGCATGTCGACGAGACGTTCTGGCGTCAGCGAGCGGAGGAACTACAGCACGCGCTCGATACGCGGATCGTGATCGAACAAGCGAAGGGCGTCTTGTCGGAGCGCCTCGGCCTGGACATCGAGGGAGCATTCAGCGTGCTCCGTGGCGCCGCCCGCTTCGAAAGGGTGAAGGCGCATGCCCTCGCGACCGCCGTCGTGGAAGACCGCGACACACCCCAGACGATCGTCCGGTTCCTCGCGCGCCATCCGCACTTCTTCCACGTCTCTACTCGCGACGAACGCGTGGCGCGGACACAGGAGTTTTTCAAGCGTGTGAACGACACGATGAGGAAGGAGCTCGGCGACGGCGACGGCAACTTCCTGTGCGAGTGCGGCAACATCGCGTGCACCGAGAAGCTCGCCCTCAGCTCTGAAGACCTCCGCCTCCTGCACTCGATCAATGGTTACCTCGTCGTCCTGCCCGGTCACGAAATCCCCGAGATCGAGTCGCTCGTCAAAGTGAACGGCCGCTACGCGATCGTGCACAACAAGATGCGCTGAACGGAGGCCACCGGTCGCGGGTGACCGCAAACGCCGCGACCGGCAAGCCTCGTGCCATCTGTCTGCGTCTATCCCGGGTGAGAGGGCTGGCTCATGCGGCAAAGCGGGCCCAGGCGCGAGGTCAAGGCGCGGCGAAAACCTATCAGATTTGTTACGTGTCGCACAAAGCGGTCAGGCCTGAGTTGCGGTCCAGGTGAA
>DASVEU010000040.1:0-13927 GCA_036380395.1 Gaiellaceae bacterium | reverse complement strand
TCGGCTATCCTGCGCGGACCCGCGGAGAAGTGGCCGAGTGGCTGAAGGCGGCGCCCTGCTAAGGCGTTATGGGGGTGAATGCCTCCATCGAGGGTTCGAATCCCTCCTTCTCCGCTTCGCAGCACGGAGAGGTGTCCGAGTGGCCTAAGGAGCGCGACTGGAAATCGCGTACGTGCTGAAAGGTGCGTCGCGGGTTCAAATCCCGCCCTCTCCGCTTTGGCGTGGGGGAGACCCTGTTTCCCCCACGAACACTCCCGATTTCAACAGCTGACCTTTCGAGCCACTGTCTTAGGGTCAGACCCCGAGACATGTCCGGACTGTCAGGGTTACGCTCGACTCGTGTCCGGCCCGGTCAACGTCTGGGACTACGAGCAGCTCGCCGAACGCAAGCTCGACCTGAACGCGCACGCTTACTTCGCCGGCGGGGCGGGGGACGAGGTCACGCTTCGCGACAACCTGGCGGCGTTCGAGCGGCGCAAGCTCCGCCCGCGCGTGCTCGTCGACGTGAGCTCGATCTCGACTGCGACGTCGATCCTCGGGACCGACGTTGCTCTACCGATCCTGATCGCGCCGCTTGCGATGCAGCGCATGGCGCATCCCGACGGCGAGCTCGCAACCGCGCGTGCGGCTGCGGCGGCGGGCACGATCATGTGTCTCTCGACGGCGGCGACTGCCCGGCCCGCCGAGGTGGCGGCAGCCGCTCCAGGCGCGCCGCGTTGGTTCCAGGTCTACGTCTTCGCCGACCGGTCAGAGACGGAAGTCCTCATCGCCGAAGCAGTCGAGAGCGCCTTCTCCGCGCTCGTGCTCACAGTCGACACGCCCTACCTCGGGCGGCGAGAGCGCGACCTCCGCATCGACTTCAAGGTTCCCGAGCATCTCACCGTCACGGGCGACCTCTTCGGCGGGCACTTCGATACCGGTCTCAGCTGGCACGACCTCGAGTGGCTCGCGGGCTACAGCCTTCCGGTCGTCGTCAAGGGGATTCTCACCGCCGAGGACGCGCGGCTTGCGTGCGAGCACGGCGCAGCCGCAGTCGTCGTCTCGAACCACGGGGGCCGCCAGCTCGACGGCGTGTCCAGCTCGCTCGACGCTTTGGAGGAGGTCGTCGACACGGTCGACGGTCGCGCCGAGGTGCTGCTCGACGGCGGCGTGCGCCGCGGCACGGACGTGCTCAAAGCATTGGCGCTCGGCGCACGCGGAGTTCTGATCGGCCGAGCGATGGTCTGGGGATTGGCCGTGGCCGGCGAGGATGGCGTCATGCACGTCCTGCAGTTGTTGCGCGAGGAGGTCGAGCTAGGGCTCGCTCTGCTCGGCTGCGCGTCGCCTGCCGAAGTGACGCGCTCGCACGCGACGTAAGTCAGTCGTGCACGCGGGCGATCAAGTCGCCGCGGCGCATGACCCGCACGGCCGTTCCCGCGAGACGCACCTCGTAGCCCGCGTCACTCGGGAAGAGCACCTTGTCGCCGGGCTCGACCCCGGTAGCCTCGGCGCCCACGGCGGTGACCACCCCTGTGCGGCAGTCCGCCTCGGCGGACGCCGGCAGAATTAGTCCAAGGTTCGTCTCGGACTCTTCGTCGGAAGGCTGAATCACGACGTAGTCATCGAGCGGTTCTATGGAGAGGTCGATTCCGCGGGTTCCACGCTCCTGCATCAGCACGAACGGTAGCGCGAAGAGCGGCGCTCAACCTGGTCGGGCCACAGCCGGCCGCCGCGCGGAGGCGTGACCGCGCTCACGCCGCAGCGCACAACATCAGCCGCCTCGTCACCAACGGAAGGAGGGGGCTCGTGGGGGAACCATGGGTTCCCCCACGTCAGAGGCGACCTGCCTCGATGATGCGTTGGAGGAACTGCTGTGTCCTCGGCTCCTTGGGCTCGCTCAGGATCTGTGCGGGCGGCCCCTGCTCGAGGATCACGCCTTCGTCCAGGAAGCAGACCCGGTCGGCGATGTCGCGCGCGAAGCTCATCTCGTGTGTGGCGATCAGCATCGTCATTCCGGCTGCTGCGAGCTCCCGGATCACCTCGAGCACCTCGGCGACGAGCTCCGGATCGAGCGCGCTGGTCACTTCGTCGAGCAGCATCAGGTCGGGCTTCATCGCCAGCGCTCGGACGATTGCGACCCGTTGCTGCTGTCCGCCCGACAGGCGGTCCGGATAGTCGTTGCGCTTGTCGGCGAGCCCGAAGCGTTCGAGCAACGTGGTTGCCTCCGCCTCGGCCTGCGCGCGCGGAATCCGCAGCGCGAGCATCGGTGCGAGCGTGACGTTGACGAGCACGCTCATGTGCGGGAAGAGGTTGTACGCCTGGAAGACGATCCCGATCCGGCGGCGCACCCGATTGACGTCGACTCCGCGACCCGTGATCTCGTCGCCCTCCACGAGGATCCGTCCTTCGTCGATCGGCTCGAGCAGGTTGACACAGCGCAGCAGCGTCGACTTCCCCGAGCCGGATGCGCCGATCAGGCAGACGACCTCGTGCTCCGCGACCGCCAGGTCGACCCCGCGCAACACCTCCAGTTGCCCGAACGACTTGTGCACGCCGTCCACGACCAGTGCCTCGCTCATCAGGTCCCTGTCGCCTGCCGTCGGCGGCGGTCACGGAGCACGAGCCAGTCCGTGAAGCGGGCCAGCGGGATCGTCAGGGCGACGAACAGCACGGCCGCCGCCACAAAAGGGGTGTAATTGAAAGTCGCCGCCGCATCGATCTGCGATTGCTTGAACGCCTCCACCGAGCCGAGGAAGCCCACGAGCGCCGTGTCCTTCTGCAGGCCGATGAAATCGTTGAGGAGTGGCGGGATCACCCTGCGCACCGCCTGCGGCAGGACGACCTTGCGCAGTGACTGCCAGTGCGTCAGGCCGAGCGAGCGCGCGGCGGCGTCCTGGCTCGGATGCACCGATTCGATCCCGGCGCGGTAGACCTCCGAGACGTAGGCGGTGTAGACCAGGATGAGGGCGACGATGCCCCAGAACGTCGTCGAGAGCGGTACCCAGCTCAGCTGCAGCGCAGGTGCGCCGAACCCGAGCAGCGCGATGACGAGGATCGTCGGCACGCCTCGAAAGAAGTCCGCGTAGGCGATGCCGAGCGCCCGCATCGGGAAGAAGACCGGCCCGGGGAGGCTGCGAAGGACCGCCAGGACGAGCGCGAGGACGAGGATGAACGCCTCGGCGATCATGAAGATCTTCACGTTCAGCAGGAACGCGCGCGAGATCTCTGGCATCGAGTCCCTGAACTGGTTCCAGTTGAAGAACGTGCGCTTCACCTCGGGCCAGCCGGGCGCGTGCGTGATCGCTACCGCCAGCAAGGTGAAGAAGACCACAGTGCTGAGCAGGGCCACCGTGACGCCGCGACGGCCTTCGCCGGCCGACGTCACGCTGCCAAGAATCTTCGAGCCGCGGTTAGCGTTCAGACGGCTATTTCAGCACGGGCGCGTCGGCCTGGAGCCATTTGGCCTGCAGGCTCCCGAGCGTGCCGTCGGTACGGAGCTTTGTCAGCGCGTCGTTGACGCAGCTGACGAGCGAGTTCCCCTTCTCGAAGATCATGCCGAAGTGCTCCGGCGTTCCAACCGTCGGGAACTGGCCGAGGATCTTGCCTTTCGGGACCTGCACGGCCGTGATGTAGAAGGCCGTGGGGAGGTCGACGACCAGCCCGTCGATCTGCTTGTTCTTCAGGGCGGCAACCGCGGCGTCGTTCGTGTCGAAGACGGCCGGCTTCTTCGAGGGCTTGATGTTGTTGATGATGTAGTCGTAACTCGTCGTCCCTAGCTGCGCGCCGAACTTGTACGGCTTGAGCGCGGCGACCGAGGTTGCGCTCGCAATCGGCGTTCCCTTGACGACGACGAGGGACTGGTTGACGTTGTAATACGAGTCGCTGAAGTCGACCGCAGTTGCCCGCGCCGGTTTGTACGAGATCTGGTTGATGTCGAAGTCGAACTTCTTCGCGCCCGGTGCGAACGAGGTGTTGAACGGAACCACGATCCACTTCACCTCGCTCTTGGCGAAGCCGAGCTTGGTCGCGACCGCATAGGCGACGGCGCTCTCGTACCCCTGACCGGAGTAGGGGTTGCTCACCTTCCAGGGTGCCTTCTCTGCGCCGCCGAACCAGGGCGGGAAGGCCGGGTTGTCTGTGCCAACCGTCAACTGGCCGGCATTGACCAGATTGAGGCTGCCCTTGTCGCAGGATGCCGCTGCGGCCGTCGACGTTGTGTCCGAGGCGTTGTTGCTCGAGCCGCCACAGCCTGCGGCGAGGATCGAGAGCAGTACGACAAGGAGGATCGCGGGGGCTCGGCGCACGAGGGCGACCCTAACACGCCGATACTTCGCTCCATGGACGTTGGCGGCCACGAAGTCTCGATTACGAACCCGGGCAAGATCTTCTTTCCGGAGCCCGGGCTGACAAAGGGCGACCTCGCCGAGTACTACGTCGACCTCGCGGACGCCGCGGTGCCGCATCTGCAGCGGCGGCCGTTCCACATGGTGCGCTACCCGAACGGGGTGGAGGGGAAGTTCTTCCACCAGAAACGCGTGCCGCCGCATCCGGAGTACGTCGGTGAGCAGTACGTCGAGTTTCCGAGCGGCCACTCCACTGTCTTCGCGGTGATCGACAACGCGGCCGCGCTGGCGTGGGTCGTCAACCTCGGCTGCATCGAACTGCACACCTGGCACTCGCGCGTGGACGACATCGAGCGGCCCGACTACCTGCTGATCGACCTCGACCCGACGACGGACGGGCAGTGGCCGTACGTCCGGGAGATCGCGCTCGTCGTTCGCGAGGTGATGGACGAGCTCGGCCTCGCCTCGTATCCAAAGACGTCGGGCGCGACCGGGCTGCACATCATGGCCCCGATCGAGGCGGAGCTGCTCTTCCCGGACGTGCGCCGCCTTGCGAAGGCGCTCGCGGAGGAGGTCGAGCGCCGCGTCGGCGACCAGGAGGTCGCGACTACCACGTGGCGCGTCGCCGATCGCCGCGGCGTCTTCGTCGACTTCGGCCAGAACACGCGCGACCGCACGATCGCGACCGCGTACTCGGTGCGCCCGACTCCGGACGCGCGGGTTTCGGCGCCGCTCCTCTGGGACGAGGTCGCGGCGGTCGAGCCCGCAGCCTTCACGGTCGAGACGATGCGAGACCGTGTCGCCGACGTCGGTGATCTGACCGCCGACATGTGGGAGCACAAGGTTTCGCTCGGGCCGTGCTTCGAGAAGCTCGGGTTGGTGCTCTAGCCCGCGAGCAGACTCTCGAAGGTCGGATCGTCCTTGCGGCGCGGTGGCCTGACCTCGCGCCACGTGCACTGTTCCGGATCCTTGTCGTCGCGGAAGCGGATGAAGCGCGAGCCGTGTCGGAAGCGGTTGCCCTGCACCTTGTCGTAGCGCACCTCGGCGACGAGCTGCGGGCGCACCGCCGACTCCTGCAGCTCTCCTGTTCCCCAGCGGTTGGGCTCCGAGAAGCCACGGTCCGGCGCGTCCTTCAACAAAGGCTCGATGCGATCGAAGATCTCCTTGTGCCGGCCCGCCGCGACGGCGGCCGACCCGACGTAGTCGATCTTGCCGCCCTTGCCGTACAGCCCGAGGAGCAGCGTCGCGATCCGCGTCGGCTTCTCCTTCCAGCGCACGCCGACGATCACGCAGTCCGCGGTCTTGTACGGCTTCACCTTGAGCACGCCGTCGCGCGAGCCGGGTAGATACGGCAGTCCGAGCTTCTTTGCGATGACGCCGTCGAGGCCGGCGGCCTCGAACCTGTCCAGCCATTTCTGCGCGTCCGCCGCGTCGCCGGTCGTCGGCGAAAGGTGGAAGTCGTCGGCGAGCACTCGCTCCAGCTCCGCCCGGCGCTCTTCGAGCGGCAGCTCGTGGACCGGCTTGCCTTTCCAGAGCAGCAGGTCGAAGACGATGAAGTCGGCCGGGATCTCAGCGGCCAGCTTGCGCACCCGCGACTCCGCAGGATGCAGCCGCATTTGCATGGAGTCGAAGTCGAGCACGCCGTCGCGCGCGATCACGATCTCGCCGTCCAGAGCGGAGTGGGGAGGCAAGAGGTCTCCCAGGGGTCGCAGCTCGGGGAAATAGCGGAGCAGCGGCCGGCCATTCCGCGACCAGAGGGCGACCTCGCCGCCGTCGTTCTCGAGGACGCCTCTGAAGCCGTCCCATTTCGGCTCGTACTGCCAGCCGTGCGTGTCGGGAAGCTCTTTCACGAGCTGAGCCTCCATGGGCGGAAAGGGGACGTTTGGTCCAGGCACCGCGCGGAACCCTACTGACGTGGGTGAGCTGGACGGGGTCTCGGCTGTCGAGCGCGTTTCGGGCGCGTTCCCGCCGCTGGACGGATGCGTAAAGGGCATCCACGGCTCGCGCGGGACGACGGAGTTTCCGCACGTTCCGGGAGTTCCGTTCGAGGTACGAGGCCGGGACATCCATTATCCGTTGGGGCTTTTTGTTCAGGATGAGGAGGTTGGACGGGATGGGACAGTTGAAGGAGGAGCTGGTCAAGCACATCGACGAGGCGCACGCGATGGAGCAGAACGTGCTGCGCATGCTCGACTCGATGATCGCCACCACCGATGATCCGGAAATCCTCGACGCCTTGGAGCATCACAAGGTGCAGACGCAGGGACATGCGGACCGGATGGCGCAGCGCCTCGAGGCGCACGATCTCTCGCCGTCCGCAGTGAGGCAGCTGGGCGGCGTGCTCGGAGCGCTCGCGAAGATGCCGCTTGACTTCGTCCGCGGCGAGAACGCCGGCCGCAACGCGCGCGATGCCTACGCGACCGAGCACCTGGAGATCGCGAGCTATGAGCTTCTGCGCCGCATCGCCCAGAGGGCGGGCGACGAGGAGACTGCCACGGCGGCCCTGGAGATCATCGAGGAAGAGCGCGCGATGGCGTTGATCATCGAACAGAACTGGGACAGGTTCGCCGAGCTTTCCCTCCAGGAAGAAGGCGTCATCGTCTAGTCACGTCTCGAACAGCCACGGCCTGGTGTCAGACACCAGGCCGCGGCCGTTTCGGACTAGTTCAGCCAGGGCGCGAGGAAGCCCTCGATCTCGCGGCAGCCCCGGGGCCGCTCGAGGCGAGCCGCGACGGCGTTGTGCTCGACGACGACGAGGGTCGGCACCGTCTCGATCCTGAATCGTTCGAGCAGATCGGGATGCTCCTCCTCTGCGACCTTGACGACGTCGAACGTTCCGTGGTTGCGCCGCCGTTGCAGCACCTGGGCGAGAAAACCTTCCACGCGCCGGCAGTGACCCGACAGCGCCGAATGGAAGAACACCAGCCTCGGCTGCTCAGCCAGCGAGGGGATAGCCACTGTCATGTCGCACCTCCGTTGAATCTGGAAGGGCGAGGACTTGGCCCTTGCACTTGCTAGGAACGAGCGGATTTATGCCCCGAAGCTGCTGTTTCGTAACCTCGGACCGGACACGCCTGTCTAAGCTCAAGCGATGAGAAGGATCGGGGTCACAGGGCTCGGGGCCGTCACGCCGCTTGGCAACGACGCGCGGTCGACCTGGAACGCAGCCGTGGCGGGCGAGAGCGGTATCGACTGGATCCGGTCGTTCGACCCTGGCGACGCGCCGGTGCGGATCGCCGCGGAGGTCAAGGACTTCGACGCAACGCAGGTCGCCTCGACGAAAGAGGTGCGCAAGCTCGAGCGGAACGTCCTTCTGGCCATGGGGGCGGCCCGCGAGGCGATGGGGGATGCGGGGCTGAACGGCTTCGATCCCAAGCGGGTCGGCGTGGTCTTCGGCACGGCGATCGGAGGCGTGAACGGGCTGCTCGAGCAGGAGCAGATCCGCCGCGAGCGCGGGCCTGAACGGGTGTCACCGAACTTTCTGCCGAACGTCCTGGTCGATTCGGCGAGCGGGCAGCTCGCGATCTCGCTCGGGATCAAGGGCCCGAACTACGCGGTCGTCTCCGCGTGCGCGACCGGCTCCCATGCGATCGGCGAGGCTGCGGAGCTGATCAAACGCGGCGACGCCGACGCGATGCTCGCCGGCGGCGGCGAGGCCTGCCTGAACCCGCTGATCCTCGCCGGCTTCACGGCCATGCGCGGGCTTGCGGTCGAGAACGAGGATCCGCCTCGCGCGTCGCGTCCGTTCGACGCTACGCGCGCGGGCTTCGTGATGGGGGAAGGTGCCTGCGTGTTCGTCCTGGAGGAGCTGGAGGCGGCCCGGGCTCGCGGAGCGCAGGTGTATGCGGAGGTGCTCGGCTACGGAGCATCCAACGACGCGCATCACATGGCGCAGCCCGAGCCCGAGGCGACCGGCGTCGCCGACATGATGCGTGCCGCGCTCCACCGAGCCGGAATCGAGCCCGAGCGCGTCGGGTACATCAACGCACACGGCACGTCGACCCCGCTCGGGGATCTCGCGGAGACGAAGGCGATCAAGGACGTCTTCGGCGACCACGCCTACAACCTGGCGGTCTCGTCGACCAAGTCGATGATGGGCCACACGTTCGGCGCCGCGGGAGCGATCGAGGCGATGATGTGCGTCCTCGCGCTACACGAAGGAGTGATCCCGCCCACGATCAACTACCGCCAACCCGATCCCGACTGCGATCTCGACTACGTGCCGAACGAAGCGCGCGAGGCGAAGGTCGACGTCGCCCTCTCGAACGCGATGGGGCTCGGCGGCCATAACGGTTGCGTCCTGCTGGGGCGCGTCGAGTGACCTTCATCGTCGATCCGCGGGTCGAGGCGTACGCGGAGGAGCACACCACTCCGGAGGGCGAGCTGTTCGAGCGGCTCGCGGCGGAGACCCGCGAGAAGACGACTGCGCCACAGATGATGGTCGGCCGTCTCGAGGGACGTTTCCTCGGAGTTCTCGTCAGCGGCCTGCGCGCGCGACGCGTGCTCGAGCTCGGAACGTTCACCGGCTACTCGTCGATCTCGATGGCGCTCGCGCTTCCGTCAGGGGGCCGGATCATCAGCTGTGACGTCAACGAAGAGACGACCGCGATCGCGCGGCGCTACGCGGAAGAAGCCGGCGTCGCGGATCGCATCGACTACCGCCTCGGTCCCGGCCTCGAGACAATCGCACAACTCGACGGCCCGTTCGACCTCGTCTTCATCGACGCGGACAAGCCGAACTACGTCAACTACTACGAGGCGACTTTGCCGTTGCTCGCCGACGGCGGGCTGATCGTCGTCGACAACACGCTCTGGTCCGGCCGCGTGGCTGATGAAGAAGACGACGAGGAGACGACGCGGGCTATTCGCGCCCTCAACGACCACGTGTCGGCGGATCCTCGTGTCGAGAACGTGCTACTCACCGTGCGCGACGGGATGAACCTCGTCTGGCGGGCCCGATGATGACTTCACCACAGCTAGAGCGCGGTCCCGTCGGCAATACCCGCTCGATTGGACTGTCGATTCTCTGGGCCATCCTGACCATCGGCATCTACACGTTCGTTTGGACGTACAAGACGCACGAGGAGATCAAACGCTACTCGGGGAACGGCGTCGGCGGTGTGATCGGGTTCGTCATCTACTTTCTGCTCTCGCCGGTGACCTTCTTCATCGTCCCATCCGAGGTGCGCTACATGTACGAGGATCTCGATGGGCAGGCGAGCCCCGTTCGCGGACTAACCGGCTTGTGGATCCTGCTGCCGCTGATCGGGAACATCGTTTGGTTCGTGAAGGTGCAGGGCGCGCTCAACCGCTACTGGCAGTCCAAAGGCGCGCCACCTCCCTAATTGTTTCCGGGCCGAGCTCGGCGATCGAGTCGAGCACGACGTCCGCCAGCGCCAGCACATCGGCCGGAGGCGGGAACGCACGATTCGGAATCGCGACGACGTGCATACCAGCGGCATGAGCCGAACGAATCCCGCTGGCCGAATCCTCGATCGCCGCGTTGCGCGCCGCCTCCACGCCGAGCCGGCGTGCTGCCTCGAGGTACACATCGGGTGCCGGCTTGCCGCGTTCGACCTCCTCCGACGAGACCGTAGCCTTGAAGTACGGCACGAGGCCGGAGACCTCGAGCACGCGGTCGATCAACTGGCGGTTCGACGACGAGGCGACGCCGAGCGGCCAATGAGCGGCCAGCCGCGTGACGGCGTCGACGGCCCCGTCGATCAACGGGAGGTGCTCCGAATAGCGCGCGAGCATCTGGTCGACGACTTCGCGGTTGATCTCCGCGGGCGATTCAGGCAGTCCGACCACCTCGTGCATGTAGCGCGACCATTCGGTCGAGCTCATCCCCATCATGTCGGCCTGAGCCTGTGCGCTCCAGCTGCCGCCACGTTCACGCGCGAGACCTTCGCGCACCTCGTCCCACAGTTCCTCGCTGTCGATGATGACGCCGTCGAGATCGAAGACAACGGCGTCGATCACGCTGGGAGGTACTCGCCGCCTCGGTACACGAGGCCCGGGCCGGACCGGCCCAGCTCGGTCGACTCGACTTCGCCGACGAAGATCGTGTGGTCGCCGGCGTTGTGCTCGGATAGCGTCCGGCACTCGAGCCAAGCGAGGGCCTCGTTCACGAGCGGCCCGCGAGAGCCGTCCCGCACGTCGACGCCGTTCCACAGCGCCACGGGCGGAATTCCACTGCGAGCGAAATGCTGGGCGACGTTCGCCTGCGCTTCCGACAGCAGGCTCGCCGACCAGCCTCCTGCCCGCCGGATCGGCTCGTGCGAAGAGGAGTCCTTGCCGATCGAGATGCCGACGAGCGGTGGCGCCAGCGACAACGAAACAAACGAGCCGACCGTCAGCCCGAACCGCTCTCCTTCAAGCGCCGTCGTGACGACGGCGACCGGCGCCGGAAAGCGGCGCATCACTTCCCGCAGCTCTTCGCCCTCCATGCCTCGATGATAGGGACGTGACGAGGAGGGACGTCATCGAAATCGGCGTCGCGGCAGCGCTCGTGGCCGTGGCTGCCGGCGCCCACTACGCCGACGCGACGCCGGTGCTGACCTTCGTCCTCGCGGCACTCGCGATCGCGGTGCTCGCCCGGCTCGTCGGTACCTCGACGGAGCAGCTCGGCAGCCGAGTCGGATCCTCTGCCGCCGGCGCGATCCAATCTGCACTGGGCAATCTCCCGGAACTCTTCATCGCGCTGTTCGCCCTGCATCAAGGGCTGACGCTGGTCGTTCAGGCGGCGCTGGTCGGGTCCGTGATCGCCAACAGCGTGTTCGTGCTCGGACTCGCGTTCATCGTCGGAGGGCTCCGGAACGGTACGCAGACGTTCGACTCCCCGCGCGCGCGGCTGATCGCCACGCTGACAATCCTGTCCGCCGCGATCCTCTCGGTGCCGACGCTCTCGCACGCCGTCCACACGCAGGCGGCGTCCCACGAGAAGTCCCTGAGCCTCATCTGCGCGGGCGTCCTGATCGCGCTGTTCTTCCTGACGCTCCCGGCCCTGCTGTCAGTCCGCGACACAAGCGAGGCCGAGCCTCCGCGCTGGTCGCTTCCGATCACGGTGACGGTCCTGGGCGGGGCCGGTGTTGCGGCAGCTCTGGTCAGCGATTGGTTCGTCACTGCGCTGAAGCCGGCGACGGAGGCGCTGGGCATGAGCCAGGTCTTTGCGGGACTGATCGTCGTCGCCATCGCGGGTAATGCGGTCGAGAACGTCGTCGGGGTCCAGCTCGCGGCGAGGAACCGACCGGACTTCGCGATCTCGGTGATCATCAATTCGGCGCTGCAGGTCGCCCTGCTGCTCACACCCATCCTTGTCTTCGCAAGCCTCTTCTTCGCGACTCCGCTGACGCTCGTCTTTCCCACGCTGCTCGCGATCTCCCTGTTGCTGTCTGCCTGGATCCTGGCTGTCGTCGTTTACGACGGCGACAGCACGTGGGAGGAGGGTGCAATCCTCGTCGGCTTCTACGTCGTCATTGCAGCGAGCTTCTGGTGGGGCGCGTGAAGAGCAGGTCAGCCGGGGCGGAGCGCGATCATGACCACGACAGCAGCCAAGGCGGTCGCTCCCAGTCCCGCGATCGCAATTCGGTATCTGTCCAAAAACTCGTTCGTCGGTGAGCCCGTCGTCGCAAAGCGGGGCAGTGACGCAATTCCGAGCAGCGCGATCGCGAGGCCCAGCAAGCCGATCACAAGCGGCTCGAGCGCCCGGGCGGCCCTCGTCAGGCTCGCCCCGAGCACGGAGCCGGAGCGGGTGTTCGCGCCTTCGTGCAGGGGCGTCCCCGAGGGCGAGCCTGCGGGGCTGCTGGTGTTCGACGCTCCGCCCGACCCCTTCGCCGAGGCGATCCGGTCGGCCGCCGGGCAGACATTGGCGGCCCGGGCGGCCGCGATCTCTGCGCGGCTCGGCTTGCCGCGGTCGACGACCACGATCGTGACGCGCCGGACGAGCAGACCTCCGCTCGTGTGCGCCGAGATTCGGTAAGTGCCTGGAACGAGCCGGAGCCGGCTGCGCGCGGCCGGGAAGCGAATCCAGTTTCGGCCGGCATGCCCGCGCACGGTGAACTGCTGGACGGTTCGGCAGCTGGGCGCCACCTGCTCGATGACGAAGAGCACCCGCTCGGCATGCGGCAGGCTGAACGTGAGAGTTACGACGCGGCGACGCTTCGGCCCACTCGTCGCGATCCACGCACGCGAGGTTCGAAAGCGTCCCACGTTCGGCCTGTCGGACCCGGGCCCGGAACTGGACGAGTCGGTGACGGGCGAAGAGGAGCTACCGGCCGTCGACGAGCCACCGGCCGATGAAGAGCTACCGGACGTCGATGAGCCACCGGCCGAGGAAGAGCTCCCTCCTGAGGAGGACGCTCCGCCCGAGCTTCCTGCCGGCGTCGGGGACACGACCGACGACGCCGAGGGGAGTGGGGGCACAACGGCAGTCGTCGACGTCGTGACCTGGGCCGCTGGCGCCGGGGGTGGAACCTTGACCGAGGTCGTTGTGAGCGGCGGCAATGTAACCGGCGGTGGCGGCAGGGTGGGGACCGTGATCGGCACGGTGACGGATGTGGTCGAAACCGTCACGGTGGGCAGGGGAGGCACGGGAACCGTGTCCCCGAGCGCCTTCCCGGCCAGTAGGCCGGCTCCCAACAGGAGGACTGTGGCCGCCGCGGCCCTCATACCTAAACAACTCCGGAGGCTCCGAATTGGTTGCGGTGTCTGCGTGGTGCGCGAGAATGCTCGGGAATGGCCGCCGTCCAGAAGAGGGATTACTACGAGGTGCTGGAGCTCGAGCGGGACGCGAACGCCGGCGCGATCAAGCGCGCATTCCATGCTCTTGCAAGGGAATGGCACCCGGATGTCTCCGACTCCCCGGACGCCGGAGCCCGGTTCCGCGAGCTTGCAGAGGCTTACACGGTCCTCTCCGATCGGCAGGCGCGGCTCCTCTACGACCGCTACGGCTACCGGGGGCGCGGAAACCAGGGCTTCGACGAGGCACTCTGGGAGGCGCGCCCTGCAGTGGCAGCGCGGGGAGAAAACGTCCACGTCGGAATCGAGCTGCGAAGTTTTGAGGCCACGGAGGGGGCGCGCCAGCTCGTCAGCTACGAGGCTCTCGTCCGCTGCAAGACCTGCGCGGGGCGGGGCTCGGTCGGTTCGCCCGACCCCGAATGCGAGCACTGCCGCGGCACGGGACGCAAGCGCACGGTGTCGAACCTTGAAGTGGCGAACCTTTTGCAGATCGAGCCGTGCCCGGCTTGCATCGCCGAGCCCTGCTCGCGCTGCGTCGGAGAAGGGACGGTCTCGGCCGAACGGAGGATCCGTCTGCTCGTGCCGCCGGGAATACAGGACGGCATGCAGCTGCGGGTCGGCGGTGATGGCAACGACGCGGGCGCCGGCTCCATCCCAGGCGACCTGCTTGTGGGCGTCAAGGTCCTCGCGCCCCCGCGGGATCCCCGGTTCGTCCGCTACGCGGCGCTCGTACTGCTCTTTGTCGCGATCGCGACGCTCGCGCTCTACGTATCTCACTGAGCCCGCTCAGTTGAGGGATTTCGCCCCAAATCGGCGTTTTTGGCGCTAGGCTTTGCCTGGAACGGTGCCTGCTGCGGCCGCCGCTC
>DASVEU010000039.1:0-5902 GCA_036380395.1 Gaiellaceae bacterium | reverse complement strand
CGGACGACTAGGCCTGCGCCGACCGCCGCGAGCGCGCAGGCACCGGCACCGAGCCAGAGCCGTCGGTCGCGCGTCCGGCAGAACGCGTAGCCGAGGAAGAACGGGATTGCTCCGAGCGCAAGATGGACCTGCCCCGAGAGCGGAATCGATGCGAGCGCCGCACCTGCGAGCGTGAGCCACCAGCGGGTTCCGCGCCGCGCTCGCTCGAAGGCCCACAGCGAAAGCGGCAGGAGGATCGAGATTGGTCCGAGCAGGTGGCCGACGCTTTGCTCGACGCGGTAGGGCGCGATCGCAAATGCGAGCCCGCCTGCGAGTGCCGGGCCGCGGGGCAGGCCAAGCTCGAGCAGCCAGGCACACGCCGCGAGACCGGCAAGCGCGTAGAAGAGGAGCTGCAGGACGTTCCACCCACCGACGAGGCCGAACACCGCGCCGAGCGGCCAGAAGAGGATCCCGTAAGGCCAGCCGGGGAAGTTCGGCTGCGGCTTCACCTCGGGGCGGAAGCTGTACGGGTCCCGCCAAGGACCCCGGCCGTGCTCGAGTTGATGGCCGACGAGCCAGTAGTGGTAGAGGGTCTGCAGGTGGTCGCCCGGAGACGCTTCGCCGTGGGCCGGCGCACCACCCGAGAGAAAGTTCGACCGGGCGTGCTGGACCGCCGGCCACGTCGCGGTTGCCCCTGCCGCGAGGTACAGGGCAGCGCCGAGCGCTACAAAGCCTGCGCGGCGCGAAGCAGCTCGTCGAAGTCCGGCACCTCGGCCGTGTCGTAGCGCCATGCGCCGCGGACCGTACCGTCCTGGTCGACGAGGAACGCGCTTCGATCCGCGACGCCACGGTGGCCGCGGAAGTCCGCTTCGATGCCGAACGCCTGCATCGCCTCCTTGTTCCAGTCCGACAGGAGCGGGAAGTTTAGGTCGAGCGCCTGGGCCCACGCGATGTGGGTCCACTCGGAGTCGCCGGAGATGCCGAATGGGCGGACAGCCGCTGCCAGGAACTCCGGGCTCCTGTCACGCAGGAGCTCCATCTCGTGCGTTCAGGTGGAAGACCAGTCGAAGAGGTAGAAGACGAAGAGCGCCGGTCCGTCGGCGAGCAGCTCGTCGAGACTGCGCCGCTCGTGCGGTGCGGTCCAGACGGTTGCCTTCGGAATTCGGTCCCCTATTCCCAGCATCGGGCGCGAACCCTACTTCGCAAGCTGAGGCGCAGCCGCCACCTCCGTCGCGTCCGCGATCTCGCTGACGACCTCGACGATGTCGCGGTTCGCGTTGAAGACTCTGAGCTGCCGATCGGCGCCGTTCCCGTTGCGCAGGATTTCCTCGAGGCCCTCGAGCTCACGGTCGGAGCCGAGCTCGCGTGCATGCGGCTCGATCTCCTTCAGCGTCCTCCGGATCAACTGCGCGACCGCGACCCGGTTCCGGCGGCCCGTCGCGAGATCCATCAGCGGCGCCTCGAGCCCGTAGCGCCCCGCGAGCCATTTGTTCTCGGTCGTGAGGATGCGGTGATAGGAGGGGATCTCCTCGCCGCGGTCGAAGCGCTCGGAGAAGAGCTTCACGAGCGCCTGGCAGTACGCGACGATCGCGACCACGTGCTCGAGGCGCGTCACGGCGTCGCAGATGCGCACCTCGATCGTGCCGAGGCGCGGGTGAAGGCGGATGTCCCACCAGATGTGCGTGTAGTCCGGGATACAGCCGGTCTTCTCGAGCTGTCCGACGACTTCCGCGTACTCCGCGTAGTTCTTGAAGCGCGGCGGCGGCCCCGAGCGTGGGAACGCTGCGAAGATCATCTGCCTGCTCGAGCGGAGCCCGGTCGGCTCGCCGCGCCAGAAAGGCGAGCTCGCGGACAGTGCGAGCAGCGGCCCGATGTGGGGAAGCAGCCCGTTGACGACCTGGATCGCCTTGTCGGGGTCGTCGACAGCCACGTGGATGTGCATCCCGAAGATGAGCTCGCGGCGGGCGACGTATTGCATCTGGTCGACGAGCGCGCGGTAGCGATCGCGCGCGGTGATTCGCTGCCGCTCGAAGAGGCTGAACGGATGGGTCCCCGCGGAGCCGACGCGCAGTCCCTGTTCGTGCGCGATGCCGCCGACGTAGCTCCGGATCCTGCGCAGCTGCTCCGCCACCTCGCCGGTCGTGTGACAGACCGGTGTCGCGATCTCGAGCACGGACTGCATCAGCTCCGCGTTGATCACCGGCTCGAGCTCGTGCCCGGCCACTGCCGCGAGCACGGTGTCGATGTGCTGCACGAGATCGAATGTCTCGGCATCGAGCAGCATGTACTCCTCCTCGACTCCGAGCGTGTACGGGTCGCCCTTGCCGAAGGCGTGGTCGAGCACGCTGCCGCCGGGCGCGAAACTCGATCCCTTCCCCGTGATCGAAGCCGGGTAGATCTGCTTCCCGTCGTGCTCCATACGGGAGTCTTACTACTCGGGGAGCAGCGCGTCAGCCTCGATCTCGACCAGCCACCGCGGGTCGAGGAGGGCGGACACGACGATCATCGTGCTGGCAGGCCGCACGTGGCGGAAAAGCTCCCCGTGGGCGCGGCCTACTTCTTCCCAGTCCGTGGCGTCGAGGAGGAACGTGCGCGTGCGCACGACGTGCTCTGCTGCGGCCCCAGCCTCGGCGAGCGCCGCGGCGATGATCTCCAGGCAGCGCTTCGCCTGCCCGTATGCATCGGCGGGTGGGGCCCCGCCCTCCGGCATGACCGCGCAGGTCCCTGCGACGAAGACATGGCGGCCGTCGCGCACCGCCCGCGAGAAGCCGATCGTGGGCTCGTAGGGAGAACCGGAGGAGACGAGGCGGCGATCCAGGCATCTAGTATCGCGCGCCGTGGAAGAACCACTGAGGCAGATCGACGACTGGCCGGCACCGTTTGCGGCTGCGGGTGTTCTGCGTGGCGGCGAAGTCGTGGCGACCCACGGAGCCCGAAACGAGGTACTGCGCTGGGCTTCCCTGACGAAGCTCGTCACGGCTCTAGCGGCGCTCGTCGCCGCCGAGGAGGGCGTGATCGATCTCGACGAGGCGGCCGGCCCGGAGGGATCGACCGTGCGACACCTGCTCGCGCATGCCTCCGGTCTGCCCTTCGAGCCCGGCGCGCCGACAGGACGACCTGGGCAGCGGCGTATCTACTCGAACGTCGGCTTCGAGACGCTCGCCGAGCACATCGCCGAGCGAGCGGACATGCCGTTTGCCGACTACCTCGGCGCGGGCGTCTTGCAGCCGCTGGGGATGCAGGCTGAACTTCGCGGCTCGCCGGCCGCAGATCTGCACGGCTCGCTCGACGATCTCGTGATCCTGGCCCGCGAGCTGCAGCAGCCCACGCTCCTCGCGCCGGAGACGCTGGCGGAAGCGACGACGGTGCAGTTTCCGGGCCTCGCCGGCGTGCTACCGGACTTCGGTCGCTTCGACCCGAACGACTGGGGTCTCGGTTTCGAGCTCCGCGACGAGAAGTCGCCGCACTGGACCGGCACGCGCAACTCGCCGCAAACGTTCGGCCACTTCGGTGGCAGCGGTACGTTCCTCTGGGTCGACCCGGATGCCCGCTTCGCGCTCGGCGTCCTCACGAACCTGGACTTCGGCGAGTGGGCGAAGGAAGCGTGGCCACGCCTGTCGGACGCCGTGCTGATCGCGTGACAGACGTGTCACCGTTTCGTACCGGTGCCTGGCACCGATACGCTCGTCTTGCTTGCAGGGCAATCGTGTCTCGCGTGACGCTTCGGTGAACGTTTCGTACCCGTGCCTGGCACCGGTACGTGTCGGAACCGAGCACGCCTGCTCAGACGCCGTGCCGAGCCAGGAAATCTAGGACGATCCGGTCGAATTCTTCCGGGCGGTCGAGGCTCGGGAGATGCGCCGCTCCGGCGATCGTCGCGCGCTCCGCACCGGGAATTCCGGCAGCGAGACGATCGGCGATGCGGTGGATATCGCTGACGTCGTCGTCGCCCGTCAGCACCAGAGTCGGGGCACTCACGTCGCCGAGTCGCACCGACGCGGGAGGCTCGAGGCGCAGCATCCGCACGTCGTCGTGTCCCTTCTGCTGCCTGAAGGCCTGTCTTTGCATCTCGCCGACGAGCTCGCGCGTTGCTGGATCCATGTCGTCGAGACTGCGGTGCGGGCCGGCAAGCCACATGCGCAGATTCGCGTCGACGGCAGCATCCGGGTCTCCGCGTTCGAGCGCCGCTTCTTCGTCGGCGAAGAAGGCCGTCACCTCCTGCGACCACTGGTGGTCGGGGAGCCCGGCGCCGACGAGCACGAGAGCAGAAACCCGTTCCGGCGACTCGAGTGCGAGCTCGAGCGCCGTGTTGCCGCCGAGCGAGACGCCGACCAGCGCGGCCCGGTCGATGCCTTCGGTGTCCATCACGTCGCGTATCGCGCCCCTGAACGACACGGGGTTCGTCTCGAGCGGCGAGTTGCCGAAACCGGGTAGGTCGACGCGCAGCACTGAATGCGACGATGGGAAAGAGCGCAGCTGAGGTTCCCAGAGACGCGAATCAGTGAGGCCTGCGTGCAGGAGCACGACCGGCGGGCCTTCGCCCTGGATGTCGTGCCAGAGGCTCATCGGCCGATCCTTGGCCTATGAGCCGTGGAGGGGGCGACGGGAGCGAACCGAAGGCGAGCGACGATCATGAGTCGTCCGCAAAAAGCGGACGAATGAATTCGTCGAACGTCTCCCGATCGCAACTCGCGACCGTCACGGGCGTGAGCGCACGGACGGTCGCGGTGCGCGGCACGTCCATCGCCAGCGCGACCTCGCCGAAGTAGTCGCCCGGCCGCAACACGCTCTGTGCGCCGCGGCTTCTCTGACTGACCGCGAGCATGCCGCTGAGCACGACGTAGAAACGGTCGCCCTCTTCGCCCTCCGACACGACGCCGGCACCGGCCGGAATGTCTTCGCGCACCATGTTCTGTGCCAACCGCGCAAGCGTCTCACCGGAAAGCGTGGCGAGCAATCCGATCCGCGACAGCTCGTGTTGCGTCGCCCCAACGGCCCGCGGGCTCACTGTTCTTCCTCGGTCGGCTCCGGCTGATCGTGCATGGTCCCCTCCATGGGTGCGCTCGACTCCTGGCGCTTCTGTCCGGTCTGCGGCGAGGCTATCGAGAAGATCGACGACCGGGCCGAGTGCCACGCCTGTGGTTACGTGGGCTACGCCAACGCCGTTCCCGGCGCGGAGGCAGTCTGCTTCGACGAGCGGGGTCGTGTGCTCCTCGGCCGTCGCGCGTTCGATCCCGGCGAAGGCCTCTGGGATCTGCCCGGTGGATTTCTCCACGAGAACGAGCATCCGCTCGACGGGCTGCGGCGCGAGATCCGCGAGGAGACAGCTCTCGAGATCGAGCCGATCGACTTCCTCGGGTTCTGGCTCGAGCCCTACGACGGGCGGATCGTGCTCTGTCTGGCGTGGACTGCCAGGGCGACGGGCGAGCCCAGGGCAGGCGACGATCTCGTGGAGCTCCGCTGGTTCGAGCCGGACGTCCTGCCGCCGCCTGCAGAGCTCGCGTTTGCCCACTACCCGGACGTGCTCTCAGTCGCCTGCGGTGCCTAAGCCTTCGGCACGAGCACACGTAGCGCGCCCGGCTCGACCCAGAACTCCATCGGCGTCTCGAGTACGTCTGGCTCGCCGTCGATCGCCGCCTCGAGTCTCCCGGCCGCCGCGTCCACGACGAACCGCTCTCCGCTGCGCTCGGGCGGATCGGCGCCCAGGGAGTACAAGTGCAGTTTCCCTTCGTCGAGGCGCTCGCGCTCGCCGAGCGAGGGCAGGTCGAGCCCGTACGCGTTGTTCGCGACGAGCACGAGGCGGGTCTCGACCTCGTCACCGTCGATCGTGATGCCTAGTGGCTGCCGGTGCGTGAGCAGGATCGCCCACGCCCGAATCCGCGCAAACGCCTCGCGGCGTCGCCGCTGCGCTTCGCGGCGATGC
>DASVEU010000038.1:0-2115 GCA_036380395.1 Gaiellaceae bacterium | reverse complement strand
GTCGACCGTGCCCGCCATCGCGCCGAGGTGGATGCCTTCGGCTGTCGTCCCGCCCTGGATGTCCGCGACGTCGCTCCGCAGCGCCTCCTGGAACATCTGCCAGGAGTGCGGCCGGTCGGCCCGGGCGAGCACCCATGAGTGGACGACCCAGCTCAGCGTCGAGCCGTGCGACGTGCGCTCGAGATAGTAGTCGATGTTCCTCGGGATCATCTCAGGGTTGAAGTCGTAGCCGAGACGCTCGAAGATTTGGGCGAGCTCGTCCGCCGAGAACAGATAGAACAGCATCAGGACGTCGGCCTGCTTCGACGCCTGGTAGCGGTTCGGCGTGTCGCCTGCGGCCTCGAGCAGGCGGTCGAGGCGCTGGAGGTCCTCATGCCGCTCGCGCGCGCCCTGCCAGTCGAACTCCTGAAGGCGCTCGTAGCCCTCGAACTGGCTGATGATGCCGTCCCCGTGAAAGGGGATCCGCAGCTTGCGGCTGATCTCGTCGAAGGCCTCGATCTCGTCGCGCCCGAGGCCGATCGTCTCGCAAAGGCGCCGGCAGTGCTCGTCCGGCAGAAGGGCGAGCGCGTCGAGCGCGCGGGTGAGCGTCCAGGACGCCATGACGTTGGTATACGCGTTGTTGTCGAGGCCGCCTTCCGTCGACGGATCCCGGTCCGGGTAAGCGGTGTGGAATTCGTCCGGCCCCATGACGCCGCGGATCTCGAAGCAGTCGTCCGTCTCATCGTAACTGGCGATGCTGGCCCAGAACCTTGCGATCTCGAGCAGCAGCTCGGCGCCATAGAAGTACATGAAGTCGTGATCGTCGGTGATCTGGTAATACTGCCAGACGTTGTAAGCGACCGCCGCCCCGATGTGGCGCTGGCGGTGCGAGTTGTCGGGAATCCAGCGTCCTGAGAGGGGGTTCAGGTGGACCTTTTGGCTCTCCTCGCGGCCATTGCTGCCGCTCTGCCAGGGGAACATGGCGCCCCGGTAGCCGGCGGCTCTGGCCGCACGTCGCGCGTCGGGCAGCCGCCGATAGCGATAGCGCAAAAGCGCCCGGGTAAGCGCCGGGATGCGCAGGTTCAGGAACGGAAAGATGAACAGCTCGTCCCAGAGGATGTGGCCGCGGTAAGCCTCGCCGTGCCAGCCGCGCGGCGGCACGCCGACATCGAGATCGATCGTGTGATAGGAGACCGTCTGCAGCAGGTGGAAGACGTGCAGGCGGAGCGTGGCCACGACGGCGGCGTCGGCGGAAGTGGTGATCTTGAGGTCGCACTCTTCCCAGAGGTGCTTCCAGGCGGCGCGGTGCTCGCTCAAGAGGTCGTCGAAGCGACCGAGCTCACCGACCTTCTTGCGTGCTTCGAGCCCGGATTCCGAAATGGCGGGGTCGCTCGAAGTGTAGAACGCGACGAGCTTTTCGATCAGGAGCGTCTGACCCGCGGACAGCTCGAGCGTCATCTCCTGGGCGGCCAGGCCGTCGAGCTGCTCCGTCCGGCGCAAAGGATCCACCTCCTTTCCGTCCAGATGGCACCGCGTGCGCGCGGCCAGGGCGATCTCGCGCCGCGACTGCACCATCCGGCTCTGCAGAAAGATCACGTCGTCTTCAGGCTGTGACGTCGCCACGGGTTCGAGGTGCCGCCCGTCGAGCTCGCGGTAACGCTGTACGCCGTGGTTGATCACGGTACCGTCGAGCGAAGAGCGTACGGTGAGACGCCCCGACCAATCCTCCGCAGTCACCGCCACGGCGAGGCCCGCGACGTGCCGGTCCCGCATGCTGACGAAGCGCCGCTCCTCCCAGCGGGTCGTGCGGCCTTCGGAATCGCGAAGGCGCACCGTCCTCAGAAGCAGCCCCTGGCGCAGGTCGAGCTCCTGACGATAGTCGAGCATCTCGACGCCATCGGGGCGCAGCCACTCGCCGTCCTCGATGCGCAGCACCAGCACCAGCCAGTTCGGCAGGTTGACGAGGTCCTCGTTCTCGATCTCCCGCCCGGCGACCTCGCTGACCAGGCGGTCGTAGCCGCCGGCGAGGTACGTGCCGGGATAATGGATGCCATCGGCTACGCTGTCCGGAGCGGCAGCACGGGTGACGAAGTACCCGTTGCCGAGCGCGCACAGCGTCTCGCGGCGCCCCTCCTC
>DASVEU010000037.1:0-8447 GCA_036380395.1 Gaiellaceae bacterium | reverse complement strand
CTGGGATCGCGCTCGTGCTCGCGTACGTGGCAGCGCTCGTGCTCAGCGGGCTCCATGCGGCGGTTCGCTTCCGCTCGCTGCTCGTCGGTGCCGCGGAGCCATTCGCGGTCGTCGCCACGCAGGCCGTCTATCTCGTCGGATTCGTCCGCGGGCTGGTGTCGAGCTCGGCGAGCGCATCGCCGAACAGGACGTTCCAGTCGAAGCGGCGCGCGTAGGCGAGCGCCGCCTTCCGAATTACGCCCGTCACGGTCAGAACCCTGGCTCGTGTCTTGAAGAGGTGCGCCGAGCTGGGCCGGCGCGGTCGCCGTTCGACCCTCAATCGTCGGCATGCGGCTCCAACCGTGTGTTCACCCCGTACACGTAGTCACGCGTCCAAGGTGCGGCGGCCTCGTCGCGCGAAGTGAGCTCGAAGCCGTGCTCCAGAAGGAGCTCGCGTACCGCTGCCTTTGTCCGCAGCGTCTCTGCACCTCCCTCGTCCGCGAGGAAGTCGTGGCACGCGATGCAGACGTAGCGTGTCTTCGCGAGCAACGGCCCGAGGCCGCGGAGTGCCGACACCTCTGCGCCCTCGATGTTCACTTTCAGGAGATCGATGTACGTGATGTCCAACGACTTCGCAATCGTTTCGAGCCGGCGCGCGGGAACTTCGATCCCGTCGCGCGCAGCGGCGAGAGTCGTGTTTCGCACGTGATTCGCGAGATCGGTGATGGTCGCGGTGCCGTCGCTCTCTGCCGCCGCGACTTGCAGCGGCGTCACGTTGGCCAGCCCGTTCGCGTTGCAGAGTTCAACGACACGGCCGTACGTGCTCGGGTGTGCCTCGATCGACACGACGCGCCCGGATGCGCCGACGAGCCGGGAGAACAGCAGCGTCTCACCGCCGATACCTGCGCCGACGTCGAAGACGACATCGCCCTGGTCCGGCGTGTAGACGTACAACGCCGTGTCGCGTGCGTCCCTGGTGAAAACCGCCGGCGGCGCGGCGCGTCCGAGTCCCGCATGCGGAATCTTCGCGCCGCGGTAGCGGTGGATCCACGCGCCGTTTCGCCAATAGACGAGACATGGTGCGCGGTACATGAAGCTGACCCAGACGGAGCCCGGAACCACGAGCAGGTGCCGCCAGCCCGGCCGGTCGAGCCGCCGCACGACCTCCCACCAGTAACGCCCCAACATCTAGCGCGGACCCTAGCGTTACGGTTTGAGCCCATGGAGCGAGCGTCGCTGAGTGTCGTCATTCCTGTGTACAACGAGGCCGTGCATCTGTCGGCGACGATGCGCGCGCTCGTTGCCGCCCTCGACGAGAGCGACTTCGATGCCGAGGTGGTCGTCGTGGACGACGGCTCGACTGACGGCACTGCCGACGCGGCGAGGGCGAGTGCAGACGGCGGGATCGCCGTGCGCATCGTCGCGCAGCCGAATCGCGGCCGCTTCGAGGCGCGCCGAGCGGGCCTGGCGCACGCGCGCGGCGAGTACGTCCTCCTCCTCGACTCACGCGTGCGTCTCGCCCCAGGCGGGCTCCGCTTCGTCCATGAGCGTCTCCAGTCCGCACCCGTCTGGAACGGTCACGTCCACGTCGACGCCGACAACGCCTGGGGCGAGTTCTGGCGGCTGCTCGCCGAGCTTGCATGGCGCGACTACTTCGACGACCCGCGTACGACGAGCTTCGGGATCGCCGAGTTCGACCGTTACCCGAAAGGGACGGGGTGCTTTCTCGCGCCGCGCGCGCTGCTCGAATCGGCGCTCGCCGGATTCCGCTCGCATTACGGTGACGTCCGGCTCGCCAACGACGACGCGCCCGTCTTGCGTGCCATCGCGGCGGCAGAGCGGATCCACATCTCGCCCGAGTTCGCCTGCACGTATTCTCCGCGCACGACGTTCGACGCGTTTCTGCGGCATGCGATTCACCGGGGGACTGTGTTTCTCGACGGCCACGGCACCCCTGAATCGCGCTTCTTTCCGGCGGTCGTTGCCTTCTTCCCGTTGAGTGTCGCGCTGCTGCGCCGCCCGCGGCTCATTCCCGCCGCGCTCGGCGCGTGTGGCGCAGCTGCAGCCGCATACGGCGCCTGGGCCGGTAGGTCGAAGGGCGAGGTGCGAACCCTCGCGGCCGTCACGCCGCTCTACGCGCTCGGTCACGGGCTCGGCATGTGGCGCGGCGTTCTCGAGCTGCTCCGGTGATCCTCGTCGTCTTCGGGACAACCGGCGAGCTGATCAAGCTCGCGCCGGTGCTGCTCAGGCTCGACGACCGCAGTCACCCGTACCTGCTCGCCACGACGGCGCAACAGGTACAGCAGATTCCGTCGTTCCTCGAGCAGTTCGGACTACGACAACCCGACATGTGGCTTGCGCGCGGGGCCGAGGGACGCGACCTGCGTGTCAATTCGGACATCCCAGGCTGGGTCGCCACGGTGGCACGGTCATGGGTCCCCGCGCGACGGCGTCTGCGGCACGTGCCGCTGGTCCTCGTCCACGGCGACACGATGACGACGGTCCTCGGCAGCCTGATGGGACGCACGCTCCGCGCGACGGTTGCGCACATCGAAGGGGGCCTGCGCAGCTACGACTGGCGTCATCCTTTTCCGGAGGAGCTCAACAGGAAGCTGGCGACGGCGCTCAGCCGCATCCACTATGCCCCGGGCGCTTGGGCGGCCGGGAATCTTCGTCGCGGCGACATCGTCGACACCGGCTCGAACACGATCCGCGACAGTCTCGAGCTGGTGACCGACGCTGAGCCGGCGCTCGAGCTGCCGGCCGCGTTCGGCGTCGTCTCGCTGCACCGCTTCGAGCTCCTGAACAACCGGCGGCTGCTGACCGAGACCGTCGAGGTGCTCGCAGATGCGGCGCGCACGACACCGCTGCTCTTCATCGATCATCCGGTGACTAGTGCCGCACTGGAGCGTTTCGGCTTGACTCGTTTCTTCGATGCGTCGACGTTCATGCGCATCCCGCGGCTGCGCTTCTTCGACTTCGTGCGGGTCGAGCGACGCAGCTCGTTCGTCATCACCGACAGCGGTGGCAGCCAGGAGGAGTGCTACTACCTCGATTTGCCCTGCCTCGTGCACCGAGTGAAGACGGAGCGGCGCGAGGGTCTCGGTGAAAACGCTGTCCTGTCGCAGATGAGCGCGGACGTCCTGCGGGACTTCCTCGACGACCCCGGTCGCTATCGCCGTACGACGACGTTGGCTGTTGCGTCGCCCTCCGACGTCATCGTCGGCGATCTCGAACGGCGTGGCTTCGTCTCAAAAGCCGGGGTCGGCTGAGGACGGGCTCGCGTGCAACGCCGCTGCGCCTGAAGCGGGCTCGGCGCGCGGTTGCGAGAGGACGATGGCGTCTGCCTCGGAGGCGGGCGCAGGATCGATCTTCAGCAGCAGCTGCGAGACACCACGCGGCACCTCGACGTTCAGGTCGAAATGCATCGAGCCGCTCAGCGGGAAGGGGTGCTCTCCTACAGAGTCCTGGATCCGGAAGTTCCGGCTGCCGCTCGGTGCCGTCGCGTCAAAGACAAGACGGATGACGCCGTGTTCCTTCGCCCGCAGTTCGAGCAGCGCCACACCTGACGGCGCGACCAGCGGGTAGCCGACCTTGCCCGCAACGAGGCGCGGGGTTGCGAAGCCGCCCGGCAACGTGACGAGCGCGGTCGCGGGAGGTGCGGTTACGGCCCACACGGAGGAGCGGTCCGGGAATCGGCCGACAAGTCGATAGCCGTCGGCCGGCCTCGGCTCGCGCGGTTGTAGAGGCGTGTCTGCGGGCCCGCCGGGGTGGATGGCGACGGCGGTGACTCCGAGGAGCGACAACGTCTGCGCGGTCCCCGCCTGCGCGGGGTCGAGGATCATGAGGCGGACTTGGTCGGCGACAGAGCCTTCCGGCGCCCCATTCACGAGTGGGCGCTCGTGAACGCGCTGCCAGAGGCGGTAGATGTCGGAGTAGCCGAGTGGGTACTCCGCGAGGATCCCGTTCGGCGTCTTCGTCTCGATTGCCGCGTACTCCGGAGGAACAGGAACCGTACGGAAGTGGTACGGCCGATTCGTCGAGAGCTCGACGAACGAGAGAAGCAGGGCTGCGCCGACGATTGCGACCGACGCGAAGCGGCGCCGCCGCTCGATCGTGCCCGTGAGCGTCTGCAAGCCGAGCGCTGCGAGAGGAAGCAGCGCCGTCATCAGCAGCGGATCCCAGCGCGACGGCACGCGGAATGCCGGGAGCACGTTCCAGAGCAGCTTCGACGGCATGGAGATTCCTGCCACCGGGCTCGGCAGTGCAAAGAGGAAGCCGACGACGAACGCGGCGATCAATCCGGCCGTCACGGTTGCCATGCCGTTGCGGCGCCGAAGCACGACGACGACCCAGCCGACCGCGAGTGCGATCGTGAGCAGGCCGAGGTAGTTGCTGATCTCGGTCGGGTTCGAGCCATGTTCGTGCCGTAGCCAGAAGGAGTCGAGGTTGAACACGAGGTGGTTCGCGGTCGGGACCACGAGCTCGATCGGGCGCAGACCGTAGGCCATGAGCGCCGATGCGTCCCGATGGATTCCGGCGCCCGCGTTCACGCCTGACGCGTAGGAGCCGATGGCGACGAGCCCGCTCGCGAGAAATGCGGCACCGATCGCTCCGCCGGCAAGGAGTAGCGCACGATGCCTCGGCGCAGTCAGCGCTGCGCCGAACGAGAACGCGATTACCGTGATCACGGCCATTCCGCCGAAGTAGCCGGACGTCAGCCAGCATGCGAGCGTTGCGACGCCGACGAAGGTGAACCGGATCCAGGTCGGGTTTCGCGCAGCGGCAACCAGGGCGAGCACGAGCAGGGCGAGCACTTCGAGATGCGTCAGCGAGGCGTGTTCGGTGCGTGCGAAGTGCCAGGGGAAGATGATGAAGACCATGCCCGCCCACGCGGCGACGAGGCGACTGCAGCGGAGGTAGCGCACCAGGAGGTACATCGATGCGCCCGAGAGGGCGTAACCCGCGAGCGTGATCAGGTTGTACGCGGCAACCGCGCCGAACAGCTTCGTCGCGAGGTAGGCCGGGTAGTACGGAAGCGACCACTGGATGTTGAGACCGTTTCCTTCGTCCCAGCCGAAAGGGGCGCCGCTGAACGTGTGATGCGTCGTGCCGAGCAGGTGGTAGCCCGTCTCGTGCTGCAGCGTCCAGAGGAACGCAACGGATCCGGTCGAGTCCGACCCGGGCGAGCCGACGATCGTCGAGCTGAGGTGCCTGACGATTGGCCACATGAGCGCGCAGATGAAGAGGGTCGAGCCGAAGAGGACGAGCGCCGTCTCGCCCGCCACGCGGCGCGCTCGGACTCGTGTCGCCGCGGAGACACGCCCAAGCGCCGCGCGCAGCGCCGGCACGCTGGAGCCGACGAACAGCTCGTGCGCTGCGAGTAACAGCGCCCCGACGACGACGTTCGTCCACACGACGCCACGCAGGCTTGACGGCACGAGTACGAGCGCGACGACTTGGACGACGACCGCCCCGGCGACGATCCAGGCGTAGCGCGTCTCCCCGCGCGACAGGTGGTACCCGACGAGCACGTTGGCGAGGGAGTAGAAACCGATGGCCAGCGCGAAGGGAGCAAGCAGATGGCCGCCCTTCGAGAAGTCGGTGCCGAACGTCATGGAGACGAGCCCGACGCCCGCGGCGGCGTACACGAGCACGAGCAGTCCGCAGAATGCTGTTGTCGCCAGGAGCGAGCGCCCGAGGATGTCCTCCGTCTCCTCGCCTCGCGCCTGGCGCGCGGCCGTGCGTGGGAAAAGAACGGTCAGGATCGTCGCGGGCAGGAAGAACCCGACGCGTGCGAACGCCGAGGCAGCCGCGTACGCGCCCGCGTCGTGGGCCGAGAAGCGAGCCTTGACGATGAGGATGTCGACGTTCGTGAGCAGGGCGATGCCGACGAGGCCGACGGCGACGGGCCAGAGATAACGGAGGAACGTCACGAGTTCGGGTCGCGGGAGTGCCCCGGCGCCGCGTAGTGGCTCGCGGATGAGCATCAGCGCCAGCGCGGTGCCTGCTAGCGCTCCGGCCAGCGTCGCGAAGATCGCGCCCCCCAGGCGATAGCCGGCGGCGGCGGCGATCGCGAGGACCACGAGGCGGACCAGCCACGGGAGCACGTACAGGATCGCCAGGTCGGAGAAACGTTGCTGCCCCTGCAAGACGCCCATCGCGAGCGGGAACACCAGCGCGGTCGACAGCGACAGCAGCGCTAGGACGACCATCGCCACCGAGTGGATGTGGAGGACGTGAGCGAGCGGCTTTGCGAGTGCGAGTGCCACGGCGAGCAATGGCGCGGTTGCGATCAGAGCAGCCCGCAGCGTCCCTCGGGCCAGGCGTGCAGCCCCTGCCGGATCGCCGGTTGCGACGCTCCGCGAAACTTCTCGCGACACCGCCATCTGGAGCGCCCCGGCTGGAATGAACACGATCGCCAGCAGGCCGAGCAGCGCGGCGAGCGAGCCGTAGTCCTCGCTGCCGAGGATGCGGCCGGCAGCGAGCAGGAAGACGTAGGCCGCGACGATGCCCGCGCCGCTCGCGACGGCGAGCAGGGCGCCGCTGCGCGCGCCGCTGGCGGTGCCGGCGACGCGCGGTTCCGCTGGGAGATCGGATCGCGGGGTGGTCAGGCGCATCGGCCCATTCTGGGCAAACCTCCGGTCGAGGGGCGCAGGAGGGCGTCAGGCAAAGACGCCTGCCACCGCCGCTAGCCTTTGCACAGGTGAGCGGGATCTCCTATTCATCGCGACGCGTTCGAGCCACGAGTGGGTTGCCGTACTACCTACGGGTGCTCCGTGTCGTTGGAGCCATCGAGTTCAAGGCCAAGTACGCCGGTGCCGCTCTCGGCTACGTCTGGTCCGTCGCCAAGCCGCTCGCGTACTTCGGAGTGTTGTGGCTCGTTTTCGCACACCTCTTGAGGACGGCCAACCAGACGCACGACTTCACGATCTTCCTCCTGGTCGGAATCCTGCTCTACACGTTCTTCGTGGACACGGTCGGGGCGATGCTGCCGTCGATCGTCACGGGAGGTTCGATCCTGCGACGCCTCGCTTTTCCACCGATCCTGATCCCGCTCTCGGCCTCCGTCGGCATCGCCATCACATTCTGCGCGAACATGACTGCGCTAGCCGTCTTCATCGCGATCCAGAAGGTTACGCCTCGACTCGAGTGGGTCTTGGTTCCGGCGCTACTCGCCGAACTGTGCATCTTCTGCGTCGGCATCGGGCTGCTCGTGGCCGCGCTATACGTACGGTTTCGCGACGTCGTGCAGATCTGGGAGCTCACCGCGCAGCTGTTGTTCTTCGCCTCCGCGATCTTCTATCCGATCGGCATCCTCCCGGCCTGGGCTCAGAAAGTTGCATTCCTGAACCCGTTCGTCCAGGTCATGCAGGACGTCCGGCACGCGGTACTGGGAGGCCCGAGCGGTCCAAACGACGTGACCGCCGCCACCGTGTACGGGGGAGCAGCCGGCAGGCTCATTCCAATTCTGATCGCCGTGTTCATCTTTCTCGGCGCTCTCGCGTTCTTTCGCCGCGAGGGTAGATACTTCGCTGAGAGGGTCTGAGTGGCAGCGGCAATCGAAGTCGCGGGGATCTCGAAGTCGTTCCGGATTCCTCACGAGCAGCGAACGTACTTCAAGGAATACTTCCTGCATCCGTTTCGTCGCACGACGTACGAGCGCAACGACGCTTTGCAGAGCGTCACCTTCTCCGTCGACGCTGGCGAGTTCTTCGGCATCTTCGGTCCCAATGGAAGCGGGAAGAGCACGCTCCTCAGGATCCTCGCCGGCATCTACGTTCCCGACGCTGGACGCGTCCGAGTAAACGGGCTTCTCTCTCCCTTCATTGAGCTCGGAATCGGCTTCAACCTCGAACTCAACGCCCGCGACAACATCCGAATCAATTCGACATTGGCAGGGTTGACCAAGCGGCAACTCGACGAGAAATTCGATGACATCCTTGAGTTCTCCGAACTCGAGCGGTTCGTCGACCAGAAGCTGAAGAACTACTCGTCGGGAATGCTCATGCGGCTCGCGTACTCGATCGCCATCCAGATCCCGTTCGACGTTCTCCTTCTCGACGAGGTTCTGGCGGTGGGAGACGCGAGCTTCCAAGAGAAGTGCTTCACGACGTTTGAGAGGTTTAAGAATGAGGGCAAGACGGTCCTGCTTGTGACGCATGCGGTTGAGTTGTTGAGCCGTTTCTGCGATCGCGTCCTTCTGCTCGAGTCGGGCGTCGTTCGCACAATCGGACGCGCAGAGGATGTAGTCGAGAGCTATCGAGAGGGCGCCCTCGTCGGATGACGAAACGCGGGTTGGGGCACCTTCGAGGCGGCCTCTAGTCGTGCGAAGCCGAACGCGACACGCGTCGATGAGCAATCTGCCGATTTTGATCCTGCGCGCGGCTAGCCGCGCGTTATGGCCACTGATGACTCCGATTCGTTCCTTCGTCTCGAGGCGTAAGCGCATTGCGCGCCTCGTACAA
>DASVEU010000036.1:0-2017 GCA_036380395.1 Gaiellaceae bacterium | reverse complement strand
GAGCCGGAGCTCTTCTCGACCGAGGTGCGGGCCGCATTCAGCTCACTGCGCGAGTGACGCCATTGTGTTCGGCATCGAACCTCTTCTTCAGGAGGAGGTTCGATGCCAACACAGACGACCAATCTTGTCCTCCCCGAGGATCTCGAGGCTCGGACCGGGTATCACGTCGCAGGACCGCCGAGGCACGGTTTGAGGCTCTGTAGAGCCTGATCCAGGGAAGCGGCTGAAGGGATTCGAACCCTCGACCTTCTGCATGGCAAGCAGAACATGCAGGGCCGATTCCTTCGGATATGCCTGCAAAGGGGAGGTTTCTCGTCCCTAGGGGTCCCAAGGCAACCCGGCATTCACCGGGACCACGGGAGGTTGGGCACCGAATGGGCACCCGACTCGCGTTGTCGGTGCTCGGAGATCGGTGGGTCGCGCGGCGGGCCATGTGCCCCGGCGTAGACGCGCCGGTGGACGCGAACGGCGCAAGCTTGCGTAGTTGGCGGCAGTCCTCAGGCAGTCACCCGGCCACTTCCGCGAGGCCCTCTGCGAGGATGAGCCGTGCGGCAGCCTCGACCAGTGCGAGGTGCGAAAAGGCCTGCGGGAAGTTGCCGAGGTGTCTGCCGGTGTCGGCGTCGAACTCCTCCGCATAAAGCCCGAGCGGGGATGCGACCTTCAGGAGGCGCTCCATCAGGTGTCTCGCCCGCTGCGTCTCGCCGATGATCGCCAGCGCCGATACCAGCCAGAAAGAGCAGATGAGAAAGCTGCCCTCCTTGCCGGACAGCCCGTCGTCGGTCTCTCCGGTCCGGTACCGCAGCACGTAGCCTCCCTCGGTCAGCTCGTCTTCGACAGCGAGCACCGTGGCGCGCAGTCTGGTGTCGTCGCCCGGCAGGAAGCCGAAGATCGCCGCAAGCAGCGTGGCCGCGTCGAGCGCGTCGGTCTCGTAGTGCTGGCGCAGCACCCCGCGCCCGTCGACCCCGTGCTCGACGATGTCCGACTTGATCTCGGCGGCAGTGTGCGCCCACTCGGCCGAGAGCGCAGCTTCTCCGCGGATGTTCGCGAGACGCGCCGCGCGGTCGAGCGCGACCCAGCACATCAGCTTCGACGAGACGTACTGCTGCGGCTCGCCGCGCGCCTCCCAGATGCCCTGGTCCGGTTGACGCCACACCGCTGTCGCGCACTCGGCTTGCGCCTGGACGAGCGGCCACAGGCGCCGCGGAATCCGCTGGCTGCGGCGGCTGTGGAGCAGGACGGCGTCGAGCGCCGCACCGAAGACGTCGTTCTGCCGCTGGTCGAACGCGCCGTTGCCGATCCGGACGGGGTATGCCCCGTCGTAGCCGGAGAGGTCCTCTCGCACGGACTCGGTCAGATCGCGGCGACCGTCGATCCCGTACATGATCTGGAGGCCGCCGTCGTCGTTGCGCTCGAGGTCGGCCATGTACTGCATGAACTCGTCGGCCTCCCAATCGAGGAGCAGGTAGTGCAGCGCGCGCAAGAGGAAGGTCGAGTCGCGGAGCCAGCTGTAGCGGTAGTCCCAGTTCCGCTCGCCCCCGGGCGTCTCCGGCAGCGAGGTCGTGAGCGCCGCTACCGCCGCCCCCGTCGGCATGTACGTGAGCCCCTTGATCGTGAGCGCCGACCGCTGGATCATCGGCCCGAACTCGTGGTCGGGAATCGCGGCCCGCGCGAGCCAGCCGCGCCAGAAGCGCGTCGTCGCCGCCAGCTGGTCGGCGGCCTCGTCGGCGGTGGTCGGGACGAGCGCCTCGTCGCTCCACGCCAGTGCGCAATAGACCGTCTCGCCGGCGCGCAGGACGTGGCGGGCTCGAGCGCGGCCGGCCTCGATGCCGACGAGCATGTCGGTCTGCAACTGGATCGCCTGGCCGGCTCCGGTCGCCTCGGCGCGATGCCGATCTGCGGTCAGCGTCCACTCTGCGGGCACGCGACCGTAGTCGAACGCCGGCTCGCACACGAGGTCGATCTCGGCCGTGCCGTCGATGCAGTGCGCGGTGCGCACGAGCACGTGGTCGGCGTCCTG
>DASVEU010000035.1:0-2676 GCA_036380395.1 Gaiellaceae bacterium | reverse complement strand
GGCTACTAGCAACCCCGCCCTGTCCGTGGCATCGTCTAGATCGGACTTGAGGCCACACCGCCCACGACAAGGGAGGCACGCATGTACGCGGTGGTAGGCAGAAGCACGATTGAAGACTTCGACCAGGCACGGAAGTTCTTGAGGGAGGAGGGCATTCCGCGGCTCTCGCAGATGCCCGGTTTCGTCAGCGGGCATTGGGTGCGGCTTGGCGAGAACACCGGTGCGTCGATGATTATCTTCGAGACGGAGGAGGCGGCGCGAACGGCGAAGGAGCGGTTCGAGGCGAACCCGCCGCCCACTGTCAGTCCGATGAGCCTGGAGATTGCCGAGGTTCTGGAGCACGCGCCCTGACAGCACGTTGGGTCTGATTCGGACGGCTCCATTTCGGAGCGGAACTGCTACGGGGCAGCGCGGTGGTGGTCTGCGGCCGTTAGTAGCCGTCACGACGCCTAGCTACGCGCAGGTCGGCGCACACGACGCAGTTGACGTTCGCTGTGCTCGTTGTCGGAGCGCGTCCGATTTCATACGCTCCGCACATGGAACAGGTCGGGCGGAGCGACGCATGGACAACCTCGCTGGCAGCCGACAGGGTCGGCTTTGTGATCGAGGAGCTCGCGGCCAGGATAGGGATGAGGCTGACGCGCCCGAGTCCGAACACATTTGTGATGAACCATGGCTCCAACCCAAGGGCTCGCGCCTTCGGCGTCTGGTTTGAACCGAGCTCGTTGCCCTCTAAGGCGCACATCGAAATCAGCGCGGCTCCGGGCGGCACCCGGCTAACCGTTCGGATTGAGGAAACCTGGCCCAACTATCTCGAGGAAAAGTCAAGGACGGAGTACGCCGCCTTGTTCGACCAATGGCTGCAGGCTCTTCGCGAGGCGATACCGGCTCTGCCTGACGAGCCTGGGATTCAAGGACACGACATCGCGGGCGAACTCGCTCGGCTCGCCGAGGTTCACGCGCAAGGCGTAATCACGGATGACGAGTTCTCCGCCGCGAAGGCCGCGGTGCTAGCGCGACCCGACACCGCTGGTTCAGGCCCGTAGCGCCCCCGCCGCCCGCCTAGCGCCTCATCCACGTGGGAAAAACGGAAGCGCGAGACGATCCTTCTGGCGCGACGACCCGCCGCCGGGACTCGAGGAGCCCGTGCCGTGCTGCCCAGTACGGTGCGATCTTCCTCGTCGTCGCGGGAGCCGAGGCTGTCAAAACAATCTCCTACGCGAGGTTCGTTACCTACGGCATGGTCGTGAGCGGGCTCGCCTGGTGGGTCATCCAGGGGTAGCGCGGGCCGGGCGGGCTGCCTGAACGCCGGCACCAACCTGCTCACTCGCGCTGCTGGCCAAGGAGCGCAATCGTCGCCGGTAGCGTTGTCTGCGCTGCAGACACTCCCAATGCACCACCGGTGCACCACCAGCAGCGCATCTAGCGACCTTTACGGCCGGGACGGCCACCGTTTTATGCGGGTTCGGCTAGCCTGCGGGCCGTGGAGGACTACACGAACAAGTACAAGGGCGAGCAGATCGAGCTCGCGCTCTTCGGCGGCGAGTACCAGGAAGGTGTCCTGACGGCGTACTGCTCGATCGAGGACGTGCCGCACGTGGAGCTCAACGGCCACATCCTCGTCCCGCTGCAAAACGTCGCGAGCCTCCACTGCTCGAGCCGCTGTGACGCCCCCGAGCCCGACTGGCCCCCGCGCGGTCTCGAGGAGCTCGACCGCGACGACCGTCCGGACGAGGAAGAGGAAGGCTGACCGAGCCGGTCGGCGCGCGCGGTGCCGCGGCGCGCAACCTTCTCAAGGCCTGGCTCCTCGTTACGCTGCTCGCCGCGGTCTTCGGCGGGATCGGCTGGCTGCTCGCGGACCGCCGCGGCGCCACGCTCTTCGTCATCTGCTCGCTCCTCGCGGCGAGCGCCGCGTATGCGGTCGGCGATCGCGCGTTGCTCGGGATGCTCGGTGCGCGGCCGTTCGCGCTCGCCGAGGATCCGCTGCTGCGCTCGACGACGGATCGGATCGCGGCCCAGCTCGCGATCCTGCCTCCGAAGCTGCAGCTGCTCGACGACGGCTTCCCGCGAGCGTTCGTCGTCGGCCGCGGGCCACGGAGCTCGACGCTCGTGGTCAGCTCCGGCCTCCTGACGGCACTCACGCCGAACGAGCTGGGTGCCGTGCTTGCGCACGAGCTCTCGCACGTCCGCAGTCGCGACGTCCTCACCCAGACCTACGCCGTCCTCCTCTCGACCACGCTGCTCGAGCTGACGCGGCTGGGCGGCTTCCTCTCGCGGTTCCTCATGGCCGTGCTCGCACCCGTCGCGTCGGCCTTTACCCACCTCATGCTTTCGTCGAAGCGCGAGTTCGCGGCAGACAGGACGGGAGCGGCGCTCGGCGACCCGAACGACCTCGCGGATGCGCTCATCCGCCTCGATCGCGCCGCGGAGCTCGTGGAGTTCACCGCGTCGCCCGCGACCGAGCCGCTCTACACCGTGAGCCCGTTCGACCACGAGGAGCGCGTCGCGCGCATGTTCGTGACGCACCCGCCGCTCGACGACCGGGTCGCGCGGCTGCGACCGATCCCCGAGTAGCCTCCGACGATGCGCCGGCGCTGGGTCGTGATCCCGATCGTGGTCATCCTCTTCGCGCTCGCCGGGTACGGCGTCGTCTCATGGGTCTTCTCGGACAAGCTC
>DASVEU010000034.1:0-2443 GCA_036380395.1 Gaiellaceae bacterium | reverse complement strand
GGAAGCAGTGGATCCCGTGGTCGAGGGACGAGCTCGTGCAGAGCAGACCGATCGCTCGACACGCTACGGCTTGCACGATCCCAACGTTGCCCTGCCGGTGCTGATCCACGGGGACGCCTCGTTCCCCGGCCAGGGGGGCGTCGCGGAGACGTTGAACCTGTCCGCGCTCGAGGGCTACTCGACCGGCGGGACGCTCCATCTGATCGCCAACAACCAGGTCGGTTTCACGACCGATCCCAGCGAAGGGCGCTCGACGCGCTATTCGAGCGACCTCGCCAAAGGCTTCGATGTCCCGATCATCCATGTCAACGCCGACGACCCGGAGGCCGCGATGTCCGTGGTCTCTCTCGCGCTGGCCTTCCGCCGCCGGTTCGAGAGCGACGTCGTCATCGATCTCGTGGGCTACCGCCGGCATGGCCACAACGAGCAGGACGAAGCCGCCTACACGCAGCCGTTGATGACCGCGCAGATCGCGGAGCACCGGACCGTGCGCGACCAGTTCGCAAAACAGCTCGTCGCGGAGGGAGTCGTCACGGAGGACGAAGGCGACGACCTGTTTGCGCAGGTCACTTCTGAGTTGAAGCAGGCTCACGAAGCATTGAAGGCGACCTTCGGCGCGCCGCTTCCCGCAGAAGGGAAGATTCCGTTCTCCAGCGGCGACGGCGTAGTCACCGCCGTCTCGGCCGATCGGTTGCGCGAGTTGAACGACGAGTTGCTGCGCGTCCCCGAGCACTTCACCGTCCACCCGAAGCTGCTGGGTCAGCTCCAGCGGCGCCTCAAGACGATCGCTGAAGGCGGAATCGACTGGGGCCAGGCCGAAGCTCTCGCGTTCGGGTCCCTGCTCGTCGAGGGAATCCCGATCAGGCTCACGGGCCAGGACACTCAACGCGGCACGTTCTCTCATCGCCACGCCGTGCTGCATGACGTCCACACCGGCGAGACGTTCACGCCGCTCCAGAACCTCGGCGAGGCAAGCGCGTCCTTCGAGATCTACAACTCGCCGCTCTCGGAATACGCGTGTCTCGGCTTCGAGTACGGGTACTCCATCGCCGCGCCGGAAGCGCTCGTGCTCTGGGAGGCCCAGTTCGGCGACTTCGTCAACGGCGCACAGATCGTGATCGACCAGTTCATCGTCGCGGGACTGGCGAAATGGCGTGAGACGACGCGGCTGACGCTCCTGCTACCCCACGGCTATGAAGGGAACGGTCCCGAGCATTCGAGCGCACGGCTGGAGCGGTTCCTCCAGCTCGCAGCGCAGGAGAACATCCGCGTCGCCAATCCGTCGACGTCCGGCCAGCACTTCCACCTGCTCCGTCGTCAGGCCCTCGACGCAGCGGGCCGCCCGCTGGTGGTGATGACGCCGAAAGGGCTCTTGCGTCTGAAGCAGGCCTCGTCGACGCTCGCCGACCTTGCGGAAGGCGCGTTCCAACAGGTGATCGACGATCCGAGCGCAACGCACGCCGAAGTGACTCGGCTCGTCTTCTGCTCGGGGAAGGTGTACTACGACATCGCCGGGCACGAAGCACGCGCGCAGGCCACGCAGGTTGCGGTCGCGAGGCTCGAGCAGCTCTATCCATTCCCCGTCGACGCGTATGCAGCGCTCATCGCCCGTTACCCGAACCTGCGCGAGGTCGTCTGGACGCAGGAGGAGCCGCAGAACATGGGCGCCTGGCGGACGATCCGGCATCGGCTGGAGGCGCCGCTGAAGGAAGCGGGAGTCCCGCTCAGCTATGCCGGCAGACCCTGGCGGGCAAGCCCGAGCGAGGGCTATCCGACCGCCCACCTGCGCGAGCAAGACCGCATCGTCCGAGCTGCCCTCGGAACGGGCTAGCGCTTACGTGCGCGGCGCGAACGCGCCCGCGCGCTCGCCTTCAAAACACGCGACGCGACCTTCGGCCCATGCTTGCGAGCCACGTTCAAGACCTGCTTGCGTTGTTTCGGCGGGAGTCGCCGCCAGATGTCCCAAGCGGTCAGCGCAAGACCGACGGGCCCGAGGCGTCTGGTGAGGCGTGGCCGCACGGAACTATCCTCGCACAGGCACTAGCCGTCGTGCCCTTTGTCCTTGTCTTTCCCTTTCTCCTTGTCGTTGCCGTGTTCTTTGTCGCACTCGGGCTGCGGGCTCGTTTCGGCAGGCGTCGTCGTCGTGGTCGCCACGGGCGCGGCTGCCTGCACGGGCTCCGCGGGCTTACTCGTTTGCTCGGCCTTGTCGTGCCTCTTGGTCTTCCCCTTGCCCTTGTCGGCACGGGCCGGTTGACTCGGGGCCGGCTGCGCGACGGGAGCCGCTGAGGTGTCGCTCGCGAACGTGCGCGTCTCGGTCACCGGCGCCGCCGGTGGCGTCGGCTGCGGAGCGGGCCTCGGAGCGGGCCTCGGGGCGGGCCTCGGCTCGCGCGCAGGACTGGAACTCCGACCGGGAGACCGAGCAGGCCCCGCCGCGGGGACGGCG
>DASVEU010000033.1:0-7600 GCA_036380395.1 Gaiellaceae bacterium | reverse complement strand
CGCAGCCGCACGAGGCCCCACGGTGTCGGCAGCCGCTCGATCATGTCCACGTCGACCGATACTTCGGCGTCGAGCAGCGCGCCGGCCGCGTAGAAGCCGGCCGGACCGGAACCGACCACAGCGATCCGAAGGGGGTTTACGCTCACGGTGCCGATCGTAATCGCGCCACCTTGGGACTACACCGGTCGGCCAGCCCGGTCTTTGAGGGGTGCGGGGGCTTCGCCCGCGCACGGTTCCCGCGAAGCGGCGTACCTACAAATCGGAGCGAAAGCGCAGCTTTCGCTACGCGCTACAGCCGGAACCGCAGCCGCCGACGGCATCTTCGGCCTCGGCGCCTTCTTCGACCTGGAAGGAGTGGCCGCAGCCGCAGGAGGAGCTGGCGTTCGGGTTGTTGATCGCGAACCCGGCCGCCTGGATGGAGTCGACGTAGTCGATCTCGGCGCCCTTGAGGTACGGCGCGCTGAACGGATCGACGACGACCTGCACGCCGTGCATCTCGAACTCGAGGTCGCCGTCGGCGGCGCCGCGGTCGAAGCCGAGCCCGTACTGGAAGCCCGAGCAGCCGCCGCCCTGAATGGCGACGCGGAGGACGCTGACGTCCGCCTCCTCGGCGATCAGCTGCTTGATCTTGACAGCCGCGGACTCGGTGACGGTCATCAGGGGCACGACTCTTTCCTGGAGCTCCATCGTGATCTGATCGTAGCAACGTGGACGGTTCCCAGGGTACTCCGGAAGGGGCAGTTTGTAACACACGTCTCAGGCACGGTTGAGCGGTTTTCGCCATGCTTCGTGGCGTTGGAGGGGAACCTGTTAGGTTCATCGTCGCCCAAGGGGAGGGACGCGTGCTCGACAACTGGCTGCCGTTCCTGATCTACGCGATTTTCGCGCTGATCATTCCCGCATCGATGATGTGGTTCTCCTTCGTCTTCGCGACGAGACCGCACAAGCACACGCGCTGGCGCGAGCTTCCGTTCGAGTCGGGCGTCTCCACCGGCGCTCCGAGAGTGCAGCGCTTCACGGTGAGCTTCTATCTCACGGCGATGCTCTTCATCGTCTTCGACATCGAGATCGTCTTCCTGTATCCGCTCGCGGTCATCCTCCACCAGCTTGCGTGGTTCGGCTTCCTCGAGTTCCTCTTCTTCATCGCGATCCTCGTGGTCGCGTACGTCTACGTCTGGCGAAAGGGCGCACTCGATTGGCAATAGAGGACGGGAAGAAGCTCCGCGACCACGGGCTCCAGTCCGAACGCTTGCTCTGGCCGACGAAGGGGCCGGGCGTGTTCGAGCAAGAGGTCGCTGCGATGGAGCAGGCCGTCGGCCTCACGACGCTCGAGAAGGCGGTCGCCTGGGCGCAGTCGAAGTCGATGTGGCCCGACACGTTCGGGCTCGCCTGCTGCGCGATCGAGATGATGTCGATCGTCTCGTCGCGCTATGACATCGCGCGGTTCGGGATGGAGGCCTTCCGTTCGTCGCCGCGCCAGGCCGACCTCCTGATCGTGTCCGGCCGCGTCGTGCACAAGATGGCGGCGCCGCTCCGGCAGGTCTATGACCAGATGCTCGAGCCGAAGTGGGTCATCGCCATGGGCGCGTGCGCCAGCTCCGGCGGCATGTTCAACAACTACACGACGCTCCAGGGCGTGGACAAGATCGTGGCGGTCGATGTGCACGTGCCGGGATGCCCACCCCGGCCGGAGGCGCTGATGGAGGGCATCGTGCGGCTCCACGAGAAAGTGATGGCCGGGATCCCGCCGGCTTACGAGATCCGCGGGGTCGCATCCTGAACTACAACCGCGTCCCCGGGCTCGTGGAGGTTCACGAAGCGCACGGCGAGACGACGATCGTCGTCGACACGCCGCGTCTCGAGGACGCGGCCCTGCACCTGCGTGACGAGCGGGGCTTCAACTTTCTCTCGGACGTCGCCGCTACCGACTACCTCGGTTGGGGCGCAAAAGGCGTGTCCGGCTACATCGGCACGCCTCGCGGTCGCGACCTGAACGAGCCTGCGACGCAGGGGCACCAGCGCCTGCCGCGACAGAAGCCGCACCGCTTCTCCGTCAGCTACCACCTGCTCGGGATGCGAGCCGGCGCGCCACGGGTGCGACTGCAGGCGTGGGTCGAAGACGGCGAGCACGTTCCGAGCCTCGTGGGCGTCTGGCCGACTGCGGACTGGCACGAGCGTGAGGCCTTCGACCTCATGGGCATTCGCTTCGACGGCCACCCCAACCAGCGCCGCATCCTCATGGACGACGACTGGGAAGGCCACCCGCTGCGCAAGGACTACCCGATCGGCGGCGAGCCGGTCCGTTTCTCGGGAGAGGAATAAGTGGCCGTCGCCCCCGAGCGTCCGAGGATCTACGAGGGAACGCGGATCCCCTCGCCGACCCCGAGCGTGCTCGAAGTGCGTGAGGACCTGCAGACCTCGGAGGACGTCCTCACCATCAACTTCGGCCCGAACCATCCCTCGACGCACGGCGTCCTGCGGCTCGTCGTCGACCTGCACGGGGAGGAGGTCGTCGGGCTCGCCGCAGTGATCGGCTACCTGCACACCGGCTTCGAGAAGAACATGGAGCAGAAGAGCTGGTGGAAGGCGATCACGTACGCGCCGCGCATCGACTACCTGTCCTTCCAGAACAACGAGCTCGTATTCGTCCTGGCAGTCGAGAAGCTGCTCGAGATCGAGGTGCCGGCGCGCGCGACCTGGATGCGCATGTTGCTCGCGGAGCTGAACAGGATCCACTCGCACCTCGTCTGGCTCGGGACGGCCGCGCTCGAGCTCGGAGCGATCTCGATGTTTTGGTACTGCTTCCGCGAGCGCGATCGCATCCTCGACCTCTTCGAGCTGGTCGCCGGTTCGCGGATGCACACGCGCTACTTCCAGGTCGGCGGACTGGCCGAGGATGTTCCGGCCGGCTTCTGGGACGAGTGCGCGAAGTTCGTCGAGGTGATGCCGAAGGCGGTCGACGACTACGAGGGGCTCGTCGATCGCAACGAGATCTGGCTGGAGCGCACCCAGGGGATCGGCCTGCTGTCGGCGGACGATGCGATCGCGCTCGGGCAGTCCGGCCCGGTTCTGCGCGGCTCCGGCGTCGACTGGGATCTCCGCCGCGCGGAGCCGTACCTCGCCTACGACCAGGTCGACTTCCAGGTGCCCGTCTACCAGGAGGGTGACGTCTACGCGCGGTATCGCGTGCGCATGGAGGAGATGCGCGAGTCCGTGAAGATCGTCGAGCAGGCGATGCGGCGGATGCCGGGCGGGCCGTGGATCGCCGACGACCGCAAGGTCGTGCTGCCGCCGCGCGAGGAGCTCCACACATCCATGGAGTCGCTCATCCACCACTTCAAGATCGTCACCGAGGGCTTCCGGGTGCCGGAGGGCGAGGTCTATGTGACGAGCGAGTCCCCGCGCGGCGAGCTCGGCTGCTACGTCGTCTCGGACGGCGGGTCGAAGCCGTGGCGCGTGAAGTTCCGCGCCCCGTCGTTCGTCGCGCTGGAAGCGACCGCGACGTGCATGCGGCAGGCGCTCGTCGCCGACATGATTGCGATCGTCGGCTCGCTGGACACTGTCATGGGCGAGGTGGACAGATGAGCACCTATTACGATGAAGTGCAGGAGATCAAGGCGCGGTATCCCGACTGGCGCTCGGCCGCCCTGCCGGCGCTGCGGCTCGCGCAGGAGCAGCACGGCTATCTCTCGCCTGAGGCGCTGCGTGAGTGCGCAGAGGCGCTCGGCACGACGCCCGCGTTCTGTGAGGCGGTCGCGTCCTTCTACGACATGCTTCACCTCGCGCCGATCGGCCGGCACATGGTCGAGGTGTGCACGAACGTCTCGTGCGCGCTCGTCGGCGCTCAGCGGGTGCTCGAGAACTTCGAGCAGGAGCTCGGCATCCGCGCAGGCGAGACCACCGAAGACGGCGAGGTCACGCTGCGGCCGATCGAATGCCTCGGTGGCTGCGGCTGGGCGACGGTCGTCTCGGTCGACCATCACTACCGCACTCACGTGAAGCCCGAAGACGTGCCCGCGATCGTGCAGGAGCTGCGCAATGGCGACTGAGCCGCGCTTGATCGTCATGGCAGGGACCGAGGAGAGCGATCTGACGAGACTCGCCGAGTACGAGGCGATCGGCGGCTACCGCGCCCTCCAGAAGGCGCGCGGCCTGACGCCGCAGGCCGTTATCGACGAGGTGATCGCATCGGAGCTGCGCGGCCGTGGCGGCGCGTTCTTTCCCACCGGGCGGAAGTGGGCGTTCGTCCCGAAGCCGGACCAGAACCCGAATCCGCATTACGTGGTCGTCAACGCCGACGAGTCGGAGCCGGGAAGCTTCAAGGACAACGAGATCATGGCGCGCGTCCCGCACCGGTTCTTCGAGGGCTGCCTGATCGCCGCGCACGCGATCGAATCGAAAAATGTCTTCGTCTACATCCGCGGGGAGTACACCGGGCCGTACGAGATCCTGCTCGCGGCGCTGAAGGAGCTCGAAGCACGACCCGACTTGCGCGGTGACGTGACGATCGTGCTGCACCGCGGGGCGGGCGCGTACATCTGCGGCGAGGAGACGGCGCTGCTCGAGTCCCTCGAGGGCAAGCGCGGGCAGCCGCGCACGAAACCTCCGTTTCCGGCCATACAGGGGCTGTACGCATCACCGACGGTCGTGAACAACGTCGAGACCCTGGCGACGCTGCCGCCGATCATCGAGATGGGTGGCGCGGAGTACGCGAAGCTCGGCGTGCCGGATTCGCGCGGAACTCGGCTCGTGTCGATCTCCGGTCACGTCGAACGGCCCGGCAACTACGAGATCGAGAACGGCACCAGCCTGCGCGACTTGATCTACGGGCTCGGCGGCGGCATTCCCGGCGGGCGCGCGCTCAAGGCCGTGATCCCCGGCGGCTCGTCGACGGTGATTCTGAAGGGCGACGAGATCGACGTCGGTTACGACTTCAACTCGCTGCTCAAGCTGAACACGGCAATGGGATCGGCCGGCGTGGTCGCGCTCGACGACAGCTGCTGCATGGTGCAGCTCGGGATCCGCATCTCGGAGTTCTACGAGCACGAGTCGTGCGGTAAATGCACCCCGTGCCGCGAGGGAACGCGGTGGATGACGCAGATCCTGCGCCGGCTCGAGTCCGGCGAGGCGGTGCAATCGGAGCTGGACCTTCTGCTCGACGTGTGCGACCGCATCAACGGCAAGTGTCTGTGCCCGCTCGGAGAGACGGCCGCGGTCGCGGTCGCGAGCTACGTCGAGAAGTTCCGAGCCGAGTTCATCGCCCACGTCGATCAGGGCGGCTGTCCGTTCGGCGAATCGTCCCCGCTGCACGACGTGCTCGCTCCGGTCGCGGTTCATTCGCCCGCAACGGTGCCCGCATGAGTCACGTCCCGAACAGCTGGGGTCAGACCCTTGCCTTTCGAGGCACGTCACGATGAGCGCAGCCGAGACCGTCAGGCTCACGATCGACGGCGTCGGTGTCGAGGTCCCGAAGGGGACCGGCCTCGTCGAGGCCGCGCTGGCCGCCGGGATCGAGATTCCCGTCTTCTGTTACGAGCCGCGACTCGGGCCGGCCGTCGGCGCCTGCCGCATGTGTCTCTGCCAGATCGAGCCCGGCCCGCCGAAGCCGCAGGCCGCCTGCACGCTGACGGCCCAGGAGGGGATGGTGGTGCGAACGGCACTGACGTCACAGGTTGCGGCCGAGGCCCAGAACGCCACCCTCGAGTTCATCCTCGTCAACCATCCGCTCGACTGCCCCGTCTGCGACACGGGCGGCGAATGCCCGCTACAGGACCTGACGTTCCGCTACGGGCCCGGGAACACGCGCATGACGTTCCCGAAGCGCACGTTCGAGAAGCCGATCCCGGTCTCCCCGCTGATCGCACTCGACCGCGAACGCTGCATCCTCTGTTACCGCTGCACCCGCTTCAGCGAAGGGGTGGCGGAGGACGGCCAGCTCGTCGCCGTCGACCGCGGCGCCGGAACGATGATTGCCACCTTCGGAGACGAGCCCTACCGTGCGCCCTTCACCGGCAACGTGATCGAGCTCTGCCCGGTCGGCGCGCTGACGTCCACCACCTATCGCTTCGAGGCTCGGCCGTGGGAGATCCAGGACGTCCCGACCGTTTGCGGGATGTGTCCTGTCGGTTGCAACGTCAACGCGACGACTCGCGAGGGCAAGGTCAAGCGGATCCTGTCGCGGAACCATCCAGAGGTGGACGACGGTTGGCTCTGCGACAAGGGTCGTTTCTCCTACGCGCATCTCCACGCCGAGGACCGCCTGCGCGATCCGATCCTCCGCGTGCGACGCCGCGGCTTCGAAGAGGTCTCCTGGGAGCGCGCGCTCGACGAGGGCGAGCGGCTGCTCCGCGAGGCTGACGGACGCATCGTCACGGCGCTCTCGGGCTCCGAGACGGTCGAGCAGGCGTATGCGCTCGGCAAGCTGCTGCGCCGGGGGCTCGGCGCGCACACGGCCTTCTTCGCCGAAGAGTCGTCCGATGCTCTGGACGCATTCCGCGTCCCGCTCTCCGCGATCCGCGACGCCGACGTCGTGACGGTGGTCGGCGACGGGCCGGTCGTCGAGCGTGCGCCGATCGTCGATCTCTGGATCAAGGAAGCGCGCCGCCGCGGTGCACGCGTGCTGTACGAGCTGGACGAGGAAGCGGTTCGCGGCGCCAAGCGCGCGATCCTCATCTGGTGCGGCCATGGTGGCCACGGTGGCGCGACGGTTGCGGCCCTCGCGCAGCGGCTCGGCGCAAGCGGCGCGTTCTACATCCCGGAGACGGCGAACGGACGCGGCGTCTGTGACGCGTGGTCGTGCTCCGACGATGCCGAGTCGCCGAGCCCGGACCCGATCGGCCTGCTGATCGTGTCCGGCGACGAGGCCGCAGCCAACCCGGACGTCCGTGCTCTCGCGGAGAAGGCCGAGCGCGTGCTCGTGATCTCGATGTTCCAGGGGCTCGCCGCCGGCTGGGCCGATCTCGTCCTGCCGGGAACGAGCTACCTCGAGCGCGACGGGACGTACGTAAACCTGGAAGGGCGTGTCCAGCGGCTGCGACGGACGGTCATCCCGCCCGTGCCCGACGAACTGGCCTGGATCTCCAAGCTCGCAGAGCGCTTCGGCGTCGAAGTCTCTCCTTATCCATCCCTCGTGTTCGAAGAGGTCGCGGCGATCGCCTTCGGCGGCATCCCCTTCGGCGGCATCGGCGAGCGAGCGCCGCTGCCCACGGCCATCGGCGCGACAGCTCCCATCGACGTTCCCGCAGAACCGAGCGACAACGGCGGCCTGCGTCTCGTCCGCTACCGCCCGCTCTTCTCCGGGCCGGCCGTCGAACGCGTGCGCGAGCTCGACTTCCAGCGGCCGCAGCCCGAGGCGGAACTGTCGGAGCAGGATGGACGCGCGCGGGGAATCAGGAACGGCGAGGAGATCACGATCCGGTCGAACGGCACTTCCGTGACGCTTCGCGCACGCCTGAGCCGCGAGCTCCGGCCGGGTGTCGTGCGCGTCCCGGAAACCTTCGCGGGCGATCTCAAGCCGATCGTGGAGATCTCGAAGTGAGGGAGCCGTGGTGGATCTCCCTGATCAAGGCCGGAGTGATCGTGAACCTGATCATGGTTGCGT
>DASVEU010000032.1:0-2862 GCA_036380395.1 Gaiellaceae bacterium | reverse complement strand
AGACGCGCGAGGACCAGGAGCAGAAGGGCCGCGACTCGCTCGAGCAGTCGTTGAAGGCGGCGAAGCTGCCGTACCGAAAGCTCGCCGGTTCGGCCGTGCTCGCAGAGGTCATCCGCGACATGAACTTCAAGAAGGCCGAGGACTTCTACCTTGCACTCGGCTCGGGCAAGATCGGCCCGCAGCAGGTCGTCAACAAGGTCCTGCAGCGCTTGAAGACGGAGCAGGTCGCCGAGGAGGAAGCAGTCCCGCTCAAGGCGCCGCGCGCGAAGCATGCGGTCGACAGCGACAACTACGGCATCAACGTCCACGGCGTCGACGAGGTGCTCGTGCGGCTCGCAAAGTGCTGCACGCCGGTGCCGGGAGACGAGATCGTCGGTTACATCTCGCTCGGCAAAGGCATCACGATCCACAGGGGCGACTGTCCGAACGTGAAGGCGCTTGCCCGCCAGCCCGAGCGCTTCACACCCGTGAGCTGGGACGGCGGCGCAACGCAGAGCTTCCGCGTCCAGATCGCCGTCGAATCGTGGGACCGGCCGCGCCTCCTGGAGGATGTGGCGCGGACGTTCGCCGAGCACGGAGCCAACATCGTCTCGTACGGCGGCAGCGTCGAAGACCAGATGGCCCGCAACTGGTACGTCGCGGAGGTCGGCGACGTCAAGGAGCTCCGCGGCTTGCTGACGGCGCTCCGGAACATCGAAGCCGTCTTCGACGCATATCGCGTGACGCCGAGCTGACGTCCCTCCTTCGAGGGAATGTCACTCCAACGACGCGGGCCGAGTCTGCGGTGCCCGCGTTGTAACACGACGCGTCAACGGCCACTTCCTCGTTCAAGGGATCGTCCCTCGAACGAGCGAGGTACCTCGTTTCAGGGATGGCGCGCGCCGCGAATCTGACTACAAAGAGTGCTAGGGGGAGAGGGCACCAAAGCTGCGGCGCCCGACCGTTTCGAGGACAACGGGCGGGCGCGCGGCCCTCACTAGATTCGCTTCGCTCAGGTGAGGCGTCTGCGCCGGCCGCCGGACGGCCGGCGCGCCTTCGCGCTTCGCCCCGGGCGAAAGCTCCGCTTTCGCCCGGATCTTGGGTACGCCGCTTCGCGGGGAACGTGCGCGGGCCGAGCCCGCGCACTCCTTTGGTGTTGCCGCTCGGCGGTGGTTCCCTTCCGCATCGGTTCGCCTGCAGCTAAGCCCGGCTTCGCCTGGTCTTAGCTTCCGGCCTTGGTGGTCGCGATGGTTCGCGCGGCTCTAGGGCGTCCAGGCTTCGCCGCCGGTGTCCCAGCCGACGAGGCAATACGGTGCGAGCAACTCTGCGACTCGCTCGAAGAGCGCGCGGTCTTCAGGCGACAGGCCGGGTGCGACGACGCCGAGCTCGGCGACGACGTTGTTCTCGTAGGAGATCGGAATCGCTGTCGGCTCGGCTGTCCGCTCCCCCTGCGCCGGTCCGAGGACTAGCTCGCCTGCCTCGACGAACGAGATTCCGACCCATGAATAGTCACGGTGGAGGACGGCGACTACCTCGCGCAGAACTTCATCCGCCTCCCCGCCGTGGCTGACGATCTCGTCGATCGCCTCGAGCGCGCCGTCGTGGGCGCTCACGTCTCGAGTGCCTCGCCCTCGAAGGCACGAATGGCCTCCTTATAGGTCTCCGGGATCGACACGGCCTTGCGCTCGTCGAGGTCGACGAGCACGAGAGTCTGGGTAGCCGTCACCATCAGCTCGTCGTCGCTCGCCCGATACGCCGCCAGCTCGAACGTGACACTCGTGCGGCCGATCCTCGCCATCCGCACATAGACCTCGATCAGGTCGTCGAAGACGGCCGGCGCCAGGTACTCGATCCCAAGAGCGCGCATGACGAACTCCTGGCCTTCGTCGCCGATGTCCATCCCGAGCAGGCCGAGGTTGCGGTGGTACTCGACGCGCGCGAGGTCGAAGTAGGGGAGGTAGCGGCCGTAGTAGACGATTCCCTGCGCGTCCGTGTCCGAGAAGCCAACCCGCGTCTGCGCGCTGAACTTGAACGGGGGTTTCTCCTTCAAGAACGAATGACCTCGAGCACCTCGTCGCGCTTGCGTTCCATCAGATCGGGCGAGAGCGCTTCGAGGTTCAGGCGCAGCAACGGCTCGGTGTTGGACGGCCGGACGTTCATGTGCCAGTTCTCTGCGTCCACCGAGAGGCCGTCGAGGTGGGAGATCTTGCCCTCGGGCCCGAAGCGCTCCTTCAGCTCCTGCAGCTTCAGCGCGACGTCGTCGACAGGAGTGTTGAGCTCGCCCGTGATGAAGTAGCGCTCGCGGTACGGAGCGAGCAGCTCCGAGAGCTTCCGCCCTCGCTTGGAAATGAGCTCGAGCATGAGCAGGAAGGGAATCACGCCGGAGTCGGCCCGCGAGAAGTTCTGGAAGTAGTAATGGCCGGAGACCTCCCCCCCGAAGACGGCGCCTTCCTCGCGCATGCGGTGCTTGAAGAACGCATGCCCGACGCGATTGACGAGCGGAACGCCGCCTGCGCGTTCGATCGTCTGCGGCACAGCCCAGCTTGCGCGCACGTCGTAGAGGATCTTTGCGCCTGGTTCCTTCTCGAGGATCGATTCTGCGAAAAGTGCTGTCACGAAGTCACCGGGAACGAACTCGCCGGTGTCGTCCACGAAGAAACAGCGGTCGGCGTCTCCGTCGAAGGCGACGCCGAGATCGGCCCGGTCGGCGTGCACCTTCTCGATGATGAACTGACGATTTTCGGGAAGCAGTGGGTTCGGTTCGTGGTTCGGGAATGTCGCGTCCGGCTCGAAGAAGTACGGCACGGCATCGATCGGCAGGCGCTCGAGAATTGGCGCCAGCATGACTCCGCCCATGCCGTTCGCAGCGTCGATGACGACGCG
>DASVEU010000031.1:0-2092 GCA_036380395.1 Gaiellaceae bacterium | reverse complement strand
GAACGTTGCGCTCAGGCCGGCCTCCTGGAGGGCGGGGAGCGCGTCGCGCACGTGCCCTGTGAGGTCGTCGTCGAACGTGATCGCCGCAGGGAAGCGCTGCCCGCGGCGCCGCGCGTGCACGGCATCGAGCAGCTCGCTCCCTCGGACGACCCGGTAGTGGCGAGCCAGGTGGCGCAGCTGCCGCCGGAACGATTCGCCGGAGACCGCGGCCAGGATCTCCAGTCGCGAGTCGCCACCCTCGCCGCCAACACGGTGGTAGACGAGCGCGATCCCGGCGCGCGCGCCCGAAAGTCGCGCCATCGTGCAGAGCACCACGGCAAGCAGCGTCTTGGCGGCGTCCCGGACGTTAGGCAAGCCGCTCAAGCTACCGCTTCGGCTAGAAAGACGGCTGCATGAAGATCGTCATGACGCTGCTGGTGAGAAACGAGGAAGACATCCTTGACGCGCACCTCTCCTTCCATCGCGCAGCCGGCGTCGATCTCGTCCTCGCGATCGACAACGATTCCGACGATTCGACCTCCGACATCCTCGATTCCCACGCACGGGACGGGTTTGTCGACGTCAGGCGAGAGACCGGCGACCTGCAGCAAGCCGAGTGGGTGACGAAACTGGCGCGCCGTGCCGCGACGGAGTTCGGCGCGGACTGGGTGATCAACAGCGACGCCGACGAGTTCTACTGGCCGCGCGGGGGGACGCTCAAGGACGTTTTTTCGGCGGTGCCGGGGCGCTACGGAGGCGTGCGGGGCATGTTGCGCAACTTCGCGCCCCGACCAGAGAGCGACGAGTCTTTCGCCGAGCAGATGATCGTTCGCGTCTGCAATCCAGGCGCCGAAGACAACAGCCCTTACAGTCCGCGCTTCAAGGCGATGCACCGTGGTGCTCCCGACGTGACGGTCTTGCCGGGCAGTAATCGAGTGCTCGGCCGCGGGCTCGACCCATTGCCGGGCTGGTATCCAATCGACGTCCTCCACTTCCCCATTCGCTCGCTGGAGCACTTCACGGTGAAGTACCTTCGCTGGTGGGCTCTGCTGGGCACGCGCTTCAGCGAAGCGGTGCACGAAGCCCACTCTCGTGGGGCGCTGCGGGAGTTCTACGAGTCGTACATGGTCGACGACGAAGCGCTCGCGAAGGGAGTCGCGGACGGCACGCTCGCGGTCGACACTCGGTTGCGCGACGCATTGCGGTCGCTACGCGCCGAACCGTCGAGAGCGCTCGCGTTCTCCGACGCCGCCGTGGACGAGGCGTATCTGGCCGAGCTGGCGCTCCTCGAGAACGGCGAGCCTCATGCCCACGTGCAGCGCAAGGCCGAGGATCTCGAGGCCCGGCTCGCCGTGATCGAGCGGAGCCGGTTCAAGGCTCTCATGCGACGCTTCGCATGATCACGCGCTACGTGCAAGCGCTCGGTCGCGAGGTACAACTTCGGCCAGGCACGACGGATGATCAGGTCTTCCACGAGACGTTCGTCAAGCAGTTCCACGTTCCGCCGGAAGAGATCCGCCCGGCGACCGTGCTCGACCTCGGCTGCAACATCGGCCTCACGGTTGCTCACTTTGAGGTGCTCTGGCCGAACGCCGAAATCATCGGCGTCGATCTCGACTCCGAGAACTGTGTGGTGGCCCGCCGTAATTGTCGGCGGGCTCGGATTCTCAACCTCGCCGTTTCCGCGACCTCGGGCAGGCAGACGTACTCCGGCGACGAAGCGTGGGGTTTTCGCCTAGACCCTTTGGGAGATCGGGCCGTCGAGGCTCGTACGCTCGACGAACTGACCGACCTCCTCGGAGGCCGCGCTGATTTCGTCAAGATGGATATCGAGGGGGCCGAGTGGGAAGTTCTGAAGGCGCCGGGCGAATGGCCCGAGCGCATCGGCAGTCTGCTGATCGAGATCCACGGCACCGAAGGGCGGCGTCAGGCGGGAATCGACGAAATGATGGGGTACCTTCGAGATAAGGGCTTCAAGTGTGGGAAGCATGAGGCGCACTGGTCGGCGGTCTGGGCGAAGAGGGAGAGCCGTACAGGTTCGCTAGACACGAGAACCTAGCCGCGGGGCCGACAATCCCCTTCGGAGCCGAGCAGCGACGAGAACCTTCCTTCG
>DASVEU010000030.1:0-2997 GCA_036380395.1 Gaiellaceae bacterium | reverse complement strand
TGGCGGCGCGCGTCGTCCAACGCCGCAGCGGCGAGACGGCTGCCGAAGCCGCGCCCCTCCCACGACTCGTCCACCTCGGTGTGCGTAAAGGCGATCCGGCCGTCCCGGCGTCGGTAAGCCACGAGGCCGATGAGGCGCTCGGCGAGGCGCAGCTCGTACCGGCTCGCTTCGGGCACGTCGACGACCTCGGCCTGCGCCGGGTGGCCGACGACATCCTCGAACGTTTCACTCGCGTGGAAGTACTCGACCAGCTGCCCTTGGGCATCCGACTCGCGGGCGTCGCGATGGTCGGTGAACCGGCGGCGGTGCTCCGCAGCGAATTGCCACGGCTCCAGCTCGCGCAGGTGGGCGAAGATTTCTCGCGTGCCACGGTAAAGCCGGCCGTCTTCGGCCTGGAGCACGGGGATCTGGTCGGTACCGGCGAAGGTCAGGAGCTCGCGACGCTCCTCCGGCCAAGGCTCGACCTGACGGGCGACGAAATCGACTCCGAGCTCGGTCAGCACCTCGCGCACAGCCGAGGAGAACGGACACCACTCCGCCTGGTAGAGCGTCAGCACGGCGTCAGCCCTCGAAGTCGATCGTTTTGTGCGTCCCGTCGCAGAACGGCTTGTTGGCCGAGCCGCCACAGCGGCACAGCGCGGCCTTCTCGCCCTCGTACAGGACGGTGCCGTCCGCGGCCACGACCCGCACACCGCCCGACACGAGCAGCGGGCCTTTCGCAGATGCGCGCAGCTCGAGCGGCTGCTCCCGCTTCGGGGGCTCGACGCCGACGCGGCGCGCTCGCAGCGCGCCGGACGGACACCGGGCGACGGCCGCCTCGACCTCGTCTGCCGACGCCGCGTCGACCATGACCCACGGCCGCCGGTCGGGATCGAAGACCTGCGGCAGCGCGCGGACGCAGTTGTGCGAGTGGTAGCAGAGGCGAGAATCCCACTCGACCACGATCTCGTCGGTCGCGTATTCCCTAACGGACTTGTCAGCCGCGCTCATCGTGCCTCCCTAGGTCGCACCGGTGACGTTAGCTGCGCGCGGTAAGGCTAGGAGAGGCACGAGAGTCGCCACCTCCGCCGGGGTTTACGGCGGCCGGTCGGATCCGTGCTCGATCCGGTACACGATCGGGTCGGCCCAGTCGCCGTACGTGCGCATCTGCGCGGCCGCTCGCTCGACGTCGTACGCGGTTCTGCGAAACCCTATCTCTCCGTTCTCATAGATCGCCCAGGCTGCGCGTGGGTCGCCGTCGAGCGGCGCACCCACACTGCCGGGGTTCACCAGCAGCGTTCCGTTCGGCCCCGCTCGACGAAACTGCCGGTGGCTGTGGCCGAACAGAATCGTTCGGTTCGACTCGCCGGCGAGCATCCGTTCCTCGTTCGGTTCGGCTTCGGGTGCGAAGCTCTCGATGTCGGAGAGCGGGGACCCGTGGCAGACGAGGATACCGTCCAGTTCCCCTTGCTCAGGAAGCCGGTACAGCCGTTCGACCAGAGCAGGGCCGAGCGACTCGCGCGCCGCGGTCAACGCCGTTTTGAGGAATTGCTGCGCGCTCTCCGGGGCTTCCGGATCTTCGCGCAGCCACCGTTCGACGTTGCCGCGGATGCGGACGATCGCCGACAGGCTCTCGAGCAGCTCGGCCGTCTGGCGCGGCCACGGACCGAGCGAGGCGTAGTCGCCGCCGAGCAGGTAGGACGTCGCTCCTGCCGCCTCGACGTCCGCAAGCACGGCTTCGAGAGCCACGAGGTTGCCGTGGATGTCGTAGAGCAGCGCAACCCTCACCGGCCGATTGTGACACCAGGTCGGTGGGGCGAGTGAGGTCTAGGATCGAGCGGCATGTTGTTTCACCGCGCTGCCACCCACCTTGGCTTTGATCCCGACGCGACAGCTCCTGCGGAAGAGGCCGATTTCATCGCGGCGAACGTGGCCGACGTGATCGTGGTCGACAACGAGACCGCGCTCGTGACTCCGACACCGAGTCCGCCGACGTGAAGCACTCGATCAAGAGGGCACTCGAGCGGAACGCGAAGCTCGCGCGAGAGTGACATGCTCCGGCACGGGCGCTTCTCAACCCGTGCCGCGCCACCCAGCCGAGAGAGGAGCAGAAATGGGATTCGAGCAGTATCACGAGCCGGCGAACGAGTTGAGCGCCGAGGTTCGAACCTTCGCACGCATGATTGCGTCGCTGACCGAGGAGGCCGAAGCGATCGGCTGGTATGAGCAGCGAATCGCGCTCGAGCCCGATCCGCAGGCGAAGGCGATCATGGCCAACGCGCAGGGGGAGGAGTTCAAGCACTTCGGCATGGACCTCGAGTTCCTGCTGCGACGCACGCCGGACTGGCGGATCGCGCTGAAGACAATCCTCTTCACCGACGGCGACATCGTCGAACGCGGCGAGGCGGCAGAAGACGCCGAGAGCCGCTAGCTGCGAGTGAGACCGATTTTCGTGAAGACGGGCGCAGTCGCGGCTGACGCGGCAGGTTTTTGAACGAGGGCCGATTTCGGCTATTCTGCCGCCGCCTAACTCCGCCGCCGAGACCTCGCGGCCCGTTTGAAAGGGGTCCGAATGGGTGTTGAGGAGTTCGACGTGGGAAGACCGACGGGCGACCAAGGACCGCTGTTTCGCTTTCGCTGCACCGGGTGTTCCTACGGAGCGAGCCGGCGGTCGGCGCCGGAACGCTGCCCGATGTGTGGCGGATCGACCTGGGACTACGACAACTGGCGTCCCTTCTCGAGCCTTGTCGGCGACCTTTCGCCACGGTCGGAGCGGTCTCCGACAGTCAGGCAGTAGCGATGGAACAGGCGAGAGTCGACAAGTGGTTGTGGGCGGCGCGCTTCTTCAAGACTCGTAGTGCGGCGACGCAGGCCGTCCTCGGCGGCCGCGCCCATGTGAACGGTGTGCGTGTGAAGCCGTCGCATGAGGTTCGCCCGGGAGACACCATCGAGGTGACGATGCGCTCCGAGAAGCGCACCGTGGACATCGTCGAAATCGCAGACAGGCGCGGACCGGCG
>DASVEU010000029.1:0-2710 GCA_036380395.1 Gaiellaceae bacterium | reverse complement strand
CGAGACCGCGCTCGCGGACGAGGAGCTGGGCCGCAGCGATGTCAACCGCGCGTGCCGGCTTGAGCGAGCAGACGGCGTCGATGCGGCCGGCGGCCAGGTGGCACAGCGAAAGCGCGAGCGAGCCCATGATCCGCAAGCGGTAGGCCAGATCGACCACTGCCGCAGCCTTCTCGGCGACGGAGGCGGTGCGTGTCGCTTCAAAGGCCAGGATCTCGATCCTCTCCTTCGGCAACTCTCCATCGAGCCGCGTCCCGTCGAGTCTCGCTCCCTCGCCACGCGTCGCCGTCCACTCTTCCCCCGTGCCGAAGTCATGGACGAAGCCGAAGTCAACGTCGCCCATGGTCGGGCCGGAAGCCACGGCGATGGACAGGGCGAAGAAGCCGATGCCGCGCTTCGCGTTCAGCGAACCGTCGATCGGGTCGATCACGACATGCGTGGCGCCGTCGCCGAGAACGCCGACCTCCTCGGAGACGATCGTCAAGTCGCCGAGCCCTTCGAAGCGGGCGAGAATCACACGCTCGGCCGCGGCATCGATCGCCGTTGTCTCATCGCCGCCCATGCCGTCACCAACGACCGGCTCACGGTCGGACCGGCGTGGCAGTTCGGCGAGCACGCCGCGCACGTCCTCGACCGCTGCGCGGCAGAGCGTGAGCCAGTCAGTCAAGCGGGTGGAACAGCAGGCCGGACGTGAGCTTGGGATAGAAGTAGGTGCTCTTCTGCGGCATCGTCTCGCCGCGTCGTGCGACCGCCCAGACGTCCTCGATCCGAGTGGGGCGAAGCAGAAACGCTGCTTCGGCTTCGCCGCGGTCGACCGTTGCAACGGCGTCGGCGCGCTGCGGGGTGTAGGTCACGCCCTCCGGTCCGATCTGCTCGACGATCTCCACGTCGAGACCGTCGCCGCCAAGCAGTTCGTACTTCCCGTCGCGGTACATGACGACGCCCGGCAACTCGTCCCCCGGCTCGTCGATCGGAGTACCTCGCGCGCCGTTCACGTGTGCGGCCATTCGATGGGTCGGAAAAATCGTCAAGCCTTCCTGGTTCGTCGGAACGAGCACAACCATCAAGTAGGGCGAGCCGCCCTCCTGCGCGTACGCAACCGCGGTCTCGTAGCGGTGGTGGCCGTCCGCAATCAGAAGCTCCGTGCTCCGGAAGCTCGGAGCATCCACGATGCGCCACAGCTTGTCGCCGCCGCTCTGGAGATCGGGAGCGCGGTCAGGGGGCTGGAGCGGGTCGCCCTCGTAGAGGAGGAAGATCGGCTCGAGCTGCGTGCGGGTGGCACGGAGCAGCCGAAGCCGGCCCTCCCTGGGGCCACGATGCGTTCGCTCGTGCGGGAGTACGGCGCCGGTCTCGTACGGCTCCGTTCGGAGCGAGGCGACGAGGCCGGACCTCGTCCTCGGAATGCCGTCCGGGCCGACATAGTCCTGAGCGAGGAACCAGTAGCCGGGCTCCGACTCCCTCGCGAGCACGCCCTCCTCGCGCCAGGCGACCAGGTCACGGCCTGCCTGCTCCTCGTCGTCCGGGAGCGTCAAATGGACGACGTTGTACGGACTGCGCGCGAGGTACGCCTCCCGCTGCTCGGGCGAGATCACGTCGTACGGCGGCGACACGAGCCGCTCCAGCGGGCCCGCCTTCGACTCGTCGTAGCGCTCGGCACGGAACGGCTTGACCACGGCCATTTGCGCCGACCCTAGCATCCGGGTTCGGACCTAGACTCACTTTGTGAGCGTCACTCGCCTTCGGCTCGTTCCCTTCTTTAGAAGTCGCCTCGACGCCCACGCCGTTGCGACCGCCGCCGCAGGCGTCGAGGAGAAAGAGGGGGGAAACCTCCCGGTCTCCCCTTACGCCCCCTCCACCGCTCATCGGCCAAAGAGCGGCCGATGAGCGCAATCGCAGAGCTGGCCGAAGAGCGGATCGTCGAGGGCGTCTATGCGGTCGCGCGCAAGCAGCGGCTCCGCACGAAGGGCGGCGCCCCGTACCTTGCCCTCGAGTTGGTCGATCCGAGCGGCCGCATCGATGCGCGTGTTTGGCACGACGTCGAGCTGCTCGACGCGCGCTTCGCGGAGGGCGATGCCGTGCGCGTGCTCGGCCGCGTCGAAAAGTTCCGCAATCGGCTACAGGTGGACGTGCGAACGCTGGAGGCAGCCCCTGAAGCCGACCCGGCCGAGTTCGCGCCGGCACTGCGACGCGACGCCGACGAGCTGGACGGGTTCCTGGAATTCCTCGCCGGCGAGATCTCGCACGACGGCCTCGCGGGCGTCGTCACGCGGTTCTTCTCCGACGACGTGCTGCGAGCCTCCCTGCGCCGGTTGCCTGCTTCGGAAACACATCATTCGTACGCGGGCGGCTTGCTCGAGCACACCGTCGGCGTGGCAACGATCTGCCGCGAGACGGCGCAGCTGCATCCGCGGCTTCGCTCCGACTTGCTGCTCGCTGCAGCCTTGCTGCACGACGTCGGCCGCGTCGCCGAGCTCACCTCCGGGCCGACGTTCCGGCAGACCGATGAAGGCCGCCTCCTGGGGCACGTCCATCTCGGCTTGCGCATGGTCGAGGAGCGAAGCGGCGGGATGCAGCCCGACGCGCGCTCCGAGCTGCTGCACGCAATCGCCTGTCATCACGACGCACGGTCGGCACGCACGGCCGAAGCGTCGGTGCTGTATCACGCGAACCAGCTCGACGCGGTCGCCGCAACGCGCCCGATACCCGACTAGCC
>DASVEU010000028.1:0-9303 GCA_036380395.1 Gaiellaceae bacterium | reverse complement strand
CTCGAGGCTGTGACTTCGCGCTCGTGCGTCTTGCTTTCGATGGTGATCGGATCGTCGAGGCCGATGCTTCCGGGCTCGATCGGTCGCTCGTTGGATTGACGCTGCTCGAGGCTGCTTCTGTCGGGGGTGAGACGCTCGCAGTTGACGCGCTTGCCAATGCGATTGGACCCGTGTTTCGGGCGTCGCGTTCTCCTGGTCGCGTCGCCGTTGCTATGAGCGGCGGTGTCGACAGCGCCGTTGCACTGCTCAAGTCCTTGCCGAACGCCGTCGGCGTCACGCTGCGGCTCTGGCTCGATCCCGATGGGCCTGACTCCGAGCGCGCCTGTTGCTCTCCCGATGCCGTTCTCGCTGCCCGTGCGACGTGCCACTCGCTCGGCGTCCCGCACGTGACGCTCGACCTCCGCGAGGAGTTTCGGCGTGCGGTGGTCGACCCGTTCGTCCGCGGTTACGAACGTGGGGAGACACCCAACCCATGCATCCAGTGCAACGGCGGCTTTCGCTTCGCGCAGCTGCTCGCGTTCGCACACCGTGCGGGCGCGGACAAGCTTGCAACCGGGCACTACGCACGGATCGTCGAGCATCGCGGCAAGCTCCTGCTCGCGCGCGGGCTCGATCCAGCGAAGGACCAGTCGTACATGCTGGCCCGGGTCGACCCAGCGAAGCTCGACCGGATCTCGTTCCCACTCGGCGCCCAGACCAAGGCGGAGACGCGCGCCGAGGCCGAGCGCGCCGGCCTGGAAGCGGCGGGCCGCGGCGAGAGTCAAGAGGCGTGTTTCCTCGCGGGCGACGACTACCGCTCGTTCCTCGAGCGTCGCGGGCTCCCGGCACAGACGGGCTCGATCGTCGACGAAGACGGACACGAGCTCGGCAAGCACGACGGTTACTGGCGGTTCACTCCCGGCCAGCGGAAGGGCCTCGGAGTCGCGGCGCCAGAGCCGCTTTATGCGATTCGTTCGGATGCAACAACGAACACCGTTCTCGTCGGGCGGCTCGAAGCGCTCGCCCGCACCACGATCGAAGCCTCGGGGCGGCTCTACGTGCCCGTGCAGCGCGCGCAGGCGAAGCTCCGTTATCGGTCGGACGCCGTTGCTGCGCACATCCATGAGCGCGACGGCGGTTTTCGCCTCGAGCTCGACCGACCCGCCTACGGCGTTGCCGCAGGGCAGGCGGCAGTCCTCTACGAGGACGATGTGATCGTCGGGGCCGGGCTGATTCGAGAGTGAACCGTAGTATCCGAACAGGGTGGAGGTCCTAGCGCTCACCTGCGCAACCGGTGATGACGGTTGTTCGTTCTACCCAGTGGATCGAACTGGAGGGAGACGTGATCGCTGACGAGATCCGCTTGACGCTGCCTGCGGACGACGCCTTCCACGGTGTCGCCCATCTCGTGCTGGGTGGGCTCGCCGCGCGGCTGAACCTGAGCTTCGAGAATCTCGAGGACCTCGAGCTTGCGCTCGACTCGCTGCTCGAGCGTCCAAGCGACGGCAGGGAGGTGACCCTTCGGGTCCTCGTCGAGGACGGTGAGCTCCGGATGATCGTCGGCCCGTTCACCGCCGTGCGCGCCGAGCTCGGGGAAGGGGGCGCGGATTCACTCAACCTTGGCCGGATCCTCGGCGCCGTCTGTGACTCCGTGGAGATCGAGGACCGAGACGGCTCGGAATGGGTCGTTCTGACGAAGCAGCTCGACGCTCTACCAGGAGGTCGTGGGTGAGCGAAGCCGACAAGGCACTTCTCCGTCGCTACCACGAGGACGGCGACCTGCAGGCGCGCGAGCAGCTGATCGAGCAGTACATGTCGCTCGTGCGCTCGCTCGCGCGGCGGTACTCGTATCGCGGCGAGCAGCTCGAAGACCTCGTCCAGATCGGGGCGATCGGATTGATCAAGGCGATCGACCGGTTCGACATCGACCGCGGCGTCGAGCTGACCACCTACGCGACGCCGAACATCATCGGGGAGATCAAGCGGCACTTCCGCGACAAGGGTTGGTCGGTCCGCGTCCCGCGCGGGCTCCAGGAGCTCAACGTGCAACTTTCCAAACTCGTCGAGCAGCTGACGGTGCAGCTGGGCCGCTCGCCCACGATCGCGGAGCTCGCAAAGGGGGCCGGCGTCGAAGAGGAAGAGGTTCTCGAGGCACTCGAGTCCGGTCGCGCCTACTCGTCGCTGTCGCTCTCCTCGGGTGGCGGGGCAAACGACGACGGGGAGGAGCTCGATCCGCTCGAGTCGATCGGCACCGAAGAGCACCAGTACGACGTGTCGGAGGACCGTGCAGTGCTCGCACCCGGGTTCCGCGTGCTCGACGAACGGGAGCGCAGGATTCTCCATCTGCGCTTCTTCGAAGGATTGACGCAGTCCCAGATCGCTCAGCAGGTCGGGATCTCGCAGATGCACGTGTCGCGGCTGATCCGGCGCTCGCTCGAGAAGATCCGCGACGAGATCGCCGCCGAGGAGGGCAGCGAGCCGAAAGTCGCGAGAGGTTGACCCAGCCCATCGACGAGGCTGCCTTCGTCCGGGCCCAGTACGAGACCGAAGAAAATCTCAGGGCCCGCAAGTCTGCTTACGTGAACGCCGAGGGCGACGATCCTCGCGAATTCGCATTCGAAGCCATTGCGGAAGCGAAGCCGCGGAAGGTGCTCGAAGTCGGCGGCGGCGAAGGAGAGCTGGCCGAGCGGATTCGCGACGAGCTCGCCGCAGAGGTGATCGCCATCGACCAGTCGGAGCGCATGGTCGAGATCCAGCGCTCGAAGGGAATCGACGCGCGTGTCGGTGACGTCGAGGAACTTCCTTTTGCCAACGGCGAGTTCGAGGTCGTGGTGGCTGCATGGATGCTGTACCACGTGCCCGATCTCGATCGCGCTCTCGCTGAGATCGCACGAGTCTTGAAGCCGGGCGGGCGCCTCGTCGCTGTCACGAACGCGATCGACCATCTGCAAGAGCTCTGGGACCTCGCCCGACGCGAGACGTCGCTCCGCAGGTTCACGTTTCGTAGCGAGAACGGCGAAGAATCGCTCCGGCGTCACTTTGCGTCTGTCAGCCGCCGCGATGCGCGTGGCTGGACGACGATGGACGACGAGGCGGTCCGGAGATTCGGTGCGAGTTGGGGAGACCTGGCGCCTCTCGTGACGGCCGGCCCACTCGACGAGCCGCTCCGGGTCCGGCGGCACAGCACGATCTTCGTCGCCGAGACCGCCTGACCGCACCCCTACAATCGAGGCATGCACACGTCGGCTGAGCTGCGCGCGGGATACCGCGCTTTTTTCGAGTCCAAGGGCCACGTCTTCCGGCCCTCCGCGCCGCTGATCCCGCGTGCGGACGACCGCTCGACGCTGCTGACAACGGCCGGAATGCAGCCCCTGATGCCCTATTTCCTAGGGCGTGAGGCACCGCCGGCGCCGTTGCTCACCACGGTGCAGAAATGCTTCCGCACGCCGGACATCGACGAGGTGGGCCTCGATGGCTCGCACCTGACCTTTTTCGAGATGCTCGGCAACTTTTCGTTCGGGCAGTACTTCAAGGAAGGCGCGATCGACCTTGCCTGGGAGTTTGTCTTCGAACACTTGAAAATCGACTCGGAGCGTTTCTGGGTCAGTGTGTTCGCGGGAGATCCGGAGCTCGGGCTCGGGGAAGACGAGGTTGCCTACGACCACTGGGTGAAGATCGGACAGCCGACCGAGCGAATCGTGTTTCTCCCGGCGACCGAGAACTTCTGGTCGGTCGGCGGCCCGGGCCCCTGCGGCCCGGACACCGAGATGTACTACGACTGGGGCGAAGAGCACGGCTGCGGGGAGCCCGACTGCCAGCCGAGCTGCACGCGCTGCGAGCGCTTCCTGGAATTCTGGAACCTCGTCTTCATGGAGTTCGAGCTCCACGTCGACGGCAAGCTGACGCCCCTCCCGAAGCAGAACGTCGACACAGGTATGGGTGTCGAACGGACTGCGGCGATCCTGCAGGACGTCATGACCGTCTACGAGACTGACGTCTACCAGGCGATCATGGGCTGGATCGCGGAGCAGAGCGGTGTCGCGTACGGCGATTCCCCGGAGGCGACGAAGGCGCACCGCGTGCTCGCAGATCACGGTCGCGGCATGACGTTCCTGGCCGCCGACGGCATTGCGCCGTCGAACGAAGGCCGGGGTTACGTGATGCGCCGGATCATCCGTCGTGCCGTGCAACAAGGGGCTCGCGTCGGGCTCGAGCCGCCGTACCTCGCACCTCTCGCGGACGTCGTGATCGAGCAGATGCAGGCCGGCTATCCCGAGCTCGAGGAGCACCGCGACGAAATTCACCGTGTTCTCAGCGCAGAGGAGGAGCGTTTCGGGAAGACACTCGAGCGCGGACTGCGACTCTTCGAGGAGGTTGCAGAGAAGGACGAGGCCATCTCTGGCGAAGAAGCGTTCCGCCTGCACGACACCTACGGCTTCCCGCTCGAGTTGACCCGCGAGCTTGCACGCGAGCGCGGCCTTGGCGTCAACGAAGAGGAGTTCACGCGGTTGATGGAGCTGCAGCGCACGCGTTCCCGTGGCGCGATCTCGAAGGACGACAAGCGGGCAGCCGAGTTCGCCCAGCGCGCCGGCTTTCGCAGCGAGTTCGTGGGTTATGAGAAGACCGAGGTGCTCACGCAGATCGGTGCACTCGAGGATCTTGGCGACAGGCTCTTCCTCGCGAAGCTACGCGAATCGCCTTTCTATCCCGAGGGTGGCGGCCAGGTCACCGACGCCGGCTGGATCGAGCGCGACGATGGTTCAGGCGTCCGCGCGGAGCTCCGGGAGGCGTATCGGCTGGAGGAAGATCAGGCACTGCTCTTCGAGGGTGACGGGTTCTCGGAAGGCGACCGGGTTCGAGCGGTCGTGGCCTGGAGCGTCCGGTTCCCGACGATGGCGAATCACACCGGGACGCACTTGCTGCACAAGGCGCTACGTGACGTGCTCGGCGAGCATGTCAAGCAGGCGGGGTCTGCCGTGCGACCGGACAAGCTTCGTTTCGATTTCACGCATCCGCAGCAGCTCACGGACGAAGAGCGGGAACGAGTCGAGCACCTGGTCAACGAGAAGGTCTTCGAGAATCTGCCGGTACGCGCCTTCGTGACGCCGATCGATGAGGCTCGCAAGCTCGGCGCGATGATGCTGTTCGGCGAGAAGTACGGCGATCATGTGCGCGTCGTCGAGATTCCCGGCTTCTCGCGCGAGCTGTGCGGAGGCACGCACGTCAGGTCGACGGCGGAGATCGGACCATTCGTGATCCTCTCCGAGGGTTCGGTTGGCGCAGGCGCGCGGCGAATCGAGGCGATCACCTCCGGCGAGGCACATGCGTACCTCCACGCGACAAGACGTGATGCAGACGAGCTGCGTGCGGAGCTCGAGCGGGTCCGGAAAGAGTCGAAGAAGCCGAAGGAGGCGGCCGCCGCAGACTTCGAGATCGTGGACAATGAGGGAGGCGTCGTTCTTGCGGAGGCAAAGTCACTCAAGGGCGGAGCGCTGCGCGACCTATCGGATCGCCTACGCCAGCAGGAGAAGGCGGCCGGGGTGATCGTTGGCTCCGTCGACGATGGGCGCGTCTATCTGGTCGTCAACCTCGACGAATCACTCGTGGGCCGCGGCCTCGATGCGTCGAAGCTCGTGCGAGACCTTGGCCGGCACATCGAGGGAGGCGGAGGAGGACGGCCCACGCTTGGTGAGGCGGGCGGCAAGAATCCCGCCGGATTGCGAAGCGCGCTGGAAGCCGGGAAGCAAGCGATCGCCGCAGCGCTCGAGTGAAGGTTCTCGCACTGGACTACGGCCGGGCGCGCACCGGCGTCGCCGTCTCGGATCCGACCGGCACCATTGCACGACCGCTCTGCGTCGTCGCGGAGGCTGCGACCGGTGACGGCCTCGCTCGTCTGGCGGCGCTGATCGGCGAGCAGGAGGTCGACCGCGTGGTGGTAGGGCTCCCGCTCACCCTGCGCGGCGAACACGGGGAGCAGGCGCGCGAGACGGAGCGCTTCGTCGACGCTCTCACCGACGTGACGAACGTTCCTGTCGTCACCTTCGACGAACGCTTTACGACCGACCTCGCCGAACAGACGCCTGCCGAGGCCCCCGAAGACGCGCGGGCGGCAGCGCATCTTCTCTCCGGATACTTGACGTGGGCGAGCAGCGCCCCGGCGTAATTCCGCCGCGGCAGGGGCGCCCGCCGCAAGGGCCCGACCCTCGTCAGGTCGCAAGGCGGCGCGTACTGGCGCTCGGAGTGCTCGTGCTCATCCTCGGCGGGCTCGGGTGGCTTGCCGTTGCCGCGATCGGCGGCGGGACCAGCAGCGACCAGGCCGCGCAGTCTTCGACCCTCTCCAGCACGCTCGTGTACCGCACCGTGACCCGCACGACCGCGACAGGGACCGTCGAGACCGTGATCGCAATGCCGAAGCCGTTCCACGTGGTCTTCCCGGAGGGCTTTACGCGCAAGCAGATGGCAGAACGCGTCGCCGCGGTGGCGACGATCGCGAAGCACAAGCGAAAGGTCCAGCCACGCCTGTCGCGGGCCGCTTACCTCTCGTCGACGGCCAAGCCGCGCGTGCCACCCTGCTTCCGGAACAAGGTGCAGACCGTCGAGGGCTTCCTCTTCCCGGCGACATATGAATTCTTCAAGGACACGACCTCGGCCCAACTCGTGCAGGACCAGCTCGACGCCTTTTGCGAGAACTGGAAACAGCTCGATCTCGGCTACGCCCGCTCCAAGAACCTGACGCCCTACGACGTGCTGATCATCGCGTCGATGGTCGAGAAGGAAACGCTCTCGCCCGATGAGCGCCAGCTCGTCTCAGCGGTGATCTACAACCGCCTCCATGCCGGCATGCCGCTGGGCATCGACGCAACGCTTCGGTACGGCCTCGACATCCCCCCGACCGAGTCGATCCACGAGTCGCAGCTCCAGAGTGACTCGCCCTACAACACACGTAAGCGCAAAGGGCTGCCGCCGACGCCCATCGCAAGCCCCGGGCTCGCTTCCTTACAGGCGGCGGCGCATCCGGCAAAGGTGAAGTACCTCTATTTCGTCCGCAAGCCTGACAAGAAGCATCACTTCTTCACCGCGAGCTACCAAGCGTTCCAGAACTACGCGAACGCCCACGGCTACGGCCCGTGATCTCGGGTGAGACACGGCTTGTCGGGTTGCTCGGCGATCCGGTTGCCCAGTCGCTGTCGCCGCTGATGCAGAACGCAGCCTTTGCGGCGCGAGGGCTCGACTGGGCGTACGTGCCGCTGCCCGTCGCTGCCGAGCGGCTGGCGGACGCCGTGAAGGGTCTGGTCGCGCTCGACTTCGCGGGGGCGAACGTGACGACGCCGCACAAGCTGACCGTGGCAAAGCTTGTCGACACCGACGAGTCGTCCGCGAACACGCTGGTCGTTCGCGACGGTCGCGTCTTCGGCTCTTCGACGGACGCAGCGATCCTCGGAGAGCTCGAGTTTCGGCGAGCCGTGATCGTCGGGGACGGCGGTGCGGCCGTCGCCTTCGCGTCGGCGTTGCCGGGCGCACCGCGGTTCTCACGCCGCGGAAACTGGCCACCGGAGGTCTCGGATGCCGACGTGATCATCAACGCCACGTCCGAGCGCGACCAAAGCCTCTTCGAGCTCGGTCCCGGACAGACACTCGTCGACCTTCCGTATCCGCCGACGGCCACCGCGCGCGCGGCCGAGGCTGCATCAGCGCGCGTCGTCGACGGGCTCGACGTTCTCGTTGCCCAGGGCGCGGCCTCGTTCGAGCTCTGGACCGGCATGCCTGCACCGGTCGACGTGATGCGCGCGGCAGTACGCTCCGCGTGATGGGACTGCAGCTTGCAACTGCAGGTGAATCACACGGGCCTGCGCTCGTCGCGATCGTGTCCGGACTGCCGGCAGGGCTCGTGCTGGAGAAGGCGGCGATCGATGCCGACCTCCACCGGCGCCAGCAGGGCTACGGTCGCAGTCCGCGTCAGCAGATCGAGCGCGACGAGGTGGAGGTGCTCGCGGGTCTCCGCCACGGTCGCACGCTCGGAACGCCGCTCGCCCTCGTCGTGCACAACCGCGATCACAGGAACTGGGAGTGGGGGATGAGCCCCTGGCAGCCGGAGGGCGAGCCTTCAGGGAAGGGCACGAAAGAAGTGACGTTGCCCCGGCCCGGCCATGCGGACCTTGCGGGTGCGTTCAAGTACGGCCTGTCCGACGTCCGGGACGTGCTCGAACGTGCCAGCGCGCGCCATACCGCCGTAGTCGTCGCAGCGGGTTCCGTGGCGAAGGCTTTGCTCTCCGAGATCGGCGTCGCTGTCGCGGGGCACGTGCTCAGCGCCGATCTCGAGCAACGCGTCGACGAAGCGCGCGCAGATCGGGACACCGTCGGCGGCGTGGTCGAGGTTCGCGCCCGAGGCGTGCCTCCCGGTCTCGGGTCTTACGCCACGAAGGACGACCGTCTCGATGCTCGCCTGGCCGCGACTCTGATGGGCACACAGGCCGTGAAGGGTGTCGAGATCGGCGAAGGGTTCGAGCTGGCGTCGAAGCGGGGCTCCGCTGCACACGACGAGATCCTCCGCGACCAGCGCGGGCTCTACCGCGAGACGAACCGCGCCGGCGGGCTCGAGGGTGGCGTCTCGAATGGGGAGGAGATCGTCGTGCGCGCGGCCATGAAGCCGTTGCCGACCCTGATGAAGCCGCTGGCGTCGGTCGACCTGCAGACGGGCGAGCCGGCGCAGGCGCTCGTCGAACGCAGCGACACCGCCGCGGTCGAGGCGCTTTCAGTCGTCGCGGAGGCGTGCGTGGCATGGGAGCTTGCGCGTGCCGCAAAGGAGAAGTTCGGCGGCGACGCGCTCGGCGACTTCCTCGCCGCGCACCGCGCATACCTGGAGCGAATCGACTGGTCACCACGGTAGGCGCGCTCGACCGTCATCTCGCGCTCGTGGGCTTCATGGGGGCGGGAAAGTCGACGATCGGCCAGGAGGTCGCGAGCCTCAGCGGCAGGCCGTTTGTCGACCTGGATGGTGAGATCGAGCGGCGACATGGTCCGGTCGGCGAGTTGTTCGTTCGAGGCGAGCCCGAGTTCCGCCGCATCGAAGAAGCGGTCGCCGCGGAGGTCCTTGCTTCCTCGACACCGTCGGTGATCGCCTTGGGGGGTGGCGCCGTTCTCTCGGGCGGCACACGCGAGCTGCTGCGGACCGACGCGTTCACCCTGTGGGTGGATGTCGACGTGGCCGCAGCGTGGAAACGCGTCCGCGACACCGGCCGCCCGCTGGCGCAGGACGAGGTCGAGTTCAGGCGTCTGTTCGACGAGAGGCAACCGCTGTACGAAGCGGTCTCGGCGCGCCTCGTC
>DASVEU010000027.1:0-2217 GCA_036380395.1 Gaiellaceae bacterium | reverse complement strand
TCCGGCCCGCCGCTCTCCGAATCCCTGACCGCTAGCCGCCCGCGCGGTAGAAGAGCCAGGCGTCCTTCATCCGCTGCGCCTGACCAGGGGTGAACTCCGTGTAGCAGGAGTCGAACGAGTAGTCCATGTAGTTGTGGATCGGGTCGAGCCCGGGCTCCGGGCAGGTGTCCTTCCCCTCGGGACACCCGGACGTGGGGGTCTTCTGCGGCGGCGTGTCGGCGACGAAGTCGCCCCGCTTGCTGCAGCCGTTGAAGAAGGTGTGCTCGAGGTTCAGCCAGTGGCCGACCTCGTGGGTCGCGGTCTCGCCCTGGTCGAACTCTCCTGCGTAGGCGTCCGACGTGCCCCGCATCGACTCCCAGTCGACGACGACGTCCAGGTAGGCCTGCGACGGCGACGTCAGGATCGAGGGCAGGTAGGCCCACCCGAGATAGGCGCCGGCCGTCGTCGAGTACAGGTTGAGCGCCTTGCCGTCGCCGCGGCGGAGCGTCCTCTTGATGTCGTGCTCGGCGCCGCCGGATCCGGAGTAGAACCACCTGGCGTTGTCCGTGCGCGTGACGCCGGCGAGCTCGAACGTGAAGCCGGTTCTGGCACCACCCTCGCCGCCGCCGAAGGTCACGTTCAGCACGCTGATCTGGTCGGCGATCTGCGCAGCCGTGAGGTTCCCGACCGATCCGTCGGTCACCACGTGGAAGTACACCGGCACGGTCGCCCTGAAGCTCTTGCCCGCCTTGCCCTTGGCCGAGGCCGGCAGATCAGCGTGAACCTCAGCCAGGGCGGGCTCGCGGACGACGCCGCCTCGCCCGACTAGCGTGGAGGCCTCCGGATCGCAGTTCCAGACCTGCGCTGCCTCCCGTGCCAGTCCGCCGCTCGCCGTCCCGACCATGGCGGCCGCGTACACCGCCAAGGCGAGGGCGAGCGTCGCGATCAGCTTGACTCGCCTCATGTCCCGTCCTCTCGTTCGCGTTCGTAATGCCGCCGAGCCGGGCCTGGCCTCGGCCGACGGGTTGTAGCAGGAAACACGGCTCGAAGGACCGATCTGTCGGCTCGAGCACGGCCATTTTCGCTCGCGGGGCGGCCCGGGCGGGCGGCCCCCCGCATTGGGGCTCAGTCGGCTAGCTCCTGCTCGATCGCCCGCGCGCGCGCACTCGCCTGGGCGAAGGCGTTGACCGCATTCCCCTGACCCTCCAACGCGCGTTGGACGAGCGAGTTGTACCTGTCGGCCTCCGCCTGCGAATCGATCCCCGCGGAGTCGATCCGCACCGCTTCCTCCATCCTGCTCCCGGCACGTTCCAGCTGCTGGCACGCGCGCTCCGCGATGCGGGCGGCCGGACGAAAGCGGCCGGGATCCCCAGCACGACGGAGCGAGCGGAGACACGTGGAGTAGGTCTTCGCGAGCTTGGCCATCGTCGAGTTGGTGTAGACCCTCGTTTGGTGGAAACCGCGGGTCATCTGTCGGCGGAGCTCGTTCATCTCCCGCGTCCAACGCTGCTCGGAAGCCGTTATCGGCAGCGGACCCGTCTCGGTCGTCGTCTCCTCCGTTGTCGCCTCGCTGGTTCCCGGCTCGGTGGTCCCGTCTGACGCCGTGGTCGCTTCGACCGTCGCAGGCGCTCCCTGTTCGCCATCGCCAGAGCACGCCACGATCAGCAAGGAAGCCGGGAGCAGGAAGGCGGTGGCGAGCCCGATTATCTGTAACGAACGCAACAAGCGAACGACGGTAGCTCGTCCAAGGAGGCGTTTCAAGGGCCGGCACGACTCCTTCGCCCCGGCTACGGTTCGGGCCTGGTGACAGACGAGCACGTGCTCGACATCGCGAGGCGCGACGTGACGGTCTCGAGCCCGGACAAAGCGTTCTTTCCGGAGCGCGGGGAGACGAAGCTCGACCTGGTGCGCTACTACCTCGCAGTCGGCGAGCCGTTCCTACGCGCCGCGCGTGGCCGGCCCACCCTCATGCAGCGCTTCCCCAACGGCGCGGAGGGCAAGTCGTTCTTCCAGAAGCGCGTCCCCGAAGGCGCGCCGGAGTGGCTGCAAACGACGATCGTCAGCACGCCGAACGGGACGACCTCCCGCGCGCTCGTGCTGGCCGATATGGCGCATGTGGTCTGGGCGGTGAACCTGGGCTGCCTCGGCTTTCACCTCTGGCCATATCTCCGTGACCGTCCGGACGTCGCGGACGAGCTGCGCCTCGACATCGACCCGCAGCCTGGTGTCGGCTTCGAC
>DASVEU010000026.1:0-3357 GCA_036380395.1 Gaiellaceae bacterium | reverse complement strand
AGCGCGGTGATGTCGAGGTACGCCCAGGTACCGCCCAGCGCCTCGTCGCCGCGGCCGTCGACGAAGTAGGTGCGGAAGATCCGATCGTCGTCGTCGCGATAGAAGACGTTGGTGCCGTGCCACTCGCCGACGTCGAAGTCGGTGTCGAAGTCGTCGGTCAGCGTGTACCACGGAAGGATCTCCCAGCCCATCCGCGCCTTCCAGCGCCCGATGTCCGTCTGCGGGGCGCGCGAGATCAGCGCAATCGTGGTGCCGCGGGCGTTCAGATGGGCGGGATGCGTGATCTGATCGGCAATCCAGGAGCAGCCGGGGCAGCCGCCGTCCGGCCAGCCGTGGACGCCCGGCTCGAAGAAGAAGCGGTAGACGATCAGCTGCCGGCGCCCCTCGAACAGGTCGAGCAGGCTCGCGGGGCCGTTCGGGCCCTCGAACTCATAGTCGTTCTCGACGGCCATTCTCGGCATGCGGCGGCGCTTGGCGGCCAGCGCGTCACGGGCGTGGGTCAGCTCCTTCTCCTCGACGAGCAGTTCCTCGCGCGCCGCCTTCCACTCCTGCGGCGACACGGTCGGGGGCATGTTCATGGTCATCTGATCCTCGCTCTCTGGTCGTTTCCCGGGGCGGGACATCGCCCCTTTGACGGCAGAGATACGTCGAGGGTCAGAAATCCATCGGTTGGGCGCCGAGGTCGGCGTCTCGCCGCTCGGCGGGGTCGGGCGCGAGCATCGAGCCAGACCTGAGCGGGGACGCCGAAATCCGGATCAGGCTGGACCTGGCCCGAGCACCCCTGGCGCGATCATACTCCGCGTGTCAGATCTTGGGCCGCCGGCCGCGTACGGCTGGCTGGCGGCGAACTCCCAGCGATTCGGGTTCGTGAGGAGGTACTCGTGGGAGGACTGGCACTACGCTTCGGCGCCTAACTCGACGTGCTCGAGCTTGCGCGCTTACCGGCCGGACCCCGCGGTCGTCGCTGAGCTGGCAGACATCGACGGGGAGCTGGGCAACGAGGCCGAGCCCGCCGGTCTGCTATCGAGCGCGGCCACCGTCTGCTCGACGCCGGTCTGCCCTATGGCGACGAGCAGCTGGGCCGCCCGCTCGGGCGGGAGCTCGGGGTGGGCGAGTGATCGGTTCGCGAGTGACTCTCCCGCTCCGACGATTGCGTGGGCGACCGCGTCGAGGGCGGCGGTCGTCTCGTCCGAGGCGCGCAGGTCCGGGATCGTCTCCATCAGGAGCCGTGTGATCATCCGTGCGATGGCCGCACGGAGGGTCGCGACCTCCTCCGCCAGCGGGCCTCCACGCGAGGCGGCCTCGGAATAGAGGACCTGCCAGCCGTCACGGCGCTCGCCGACGAAGCGAAAGAACTCGAGGATGCCGGTTTGCAGCCGTTCGCGCGGCGGTGCTGTGGGCTGGGTAGCGGTGCGCATGCGCTCGAGCAGCTCGCGCCCCGACCGCTCGATGTAGGCGATGTAGAGGCCCTCCTTTGAGCCGAAGTAGGCGTAGATCAGCGGCTTCGTGACGTCTGCCTCCGCCGCGATCTCGTCCATGGATGCCGCGTGGTAGCCCCGTGAGGCGAAGACCCGCCCTGCGACGTCGAGAATCAGGGGTTCGCGAACAGCGCGGGGCACGCCGCGCGATCCGGTCCTGTGGCGCTTGGGAGAGCGGTCGCGCACCGTCATGAGTACAAATATTACTCCTGGGTAATATCGCCCGGATGAGCTACGAATTCGTCGATCAGATGATGGAGCAGACCAAGGCGGGAAAGCTGCGCTCGCCGGTCTCCGAGACGCTCGACATGCAGCTGGTGGAGTTCGGTCGCGGTGAGGCGATCTACGAGATGGCGGCCCGCGAGGAGCTGGGCAACCCGCTCGGTGTCATCCAAGGAGGGGTCGCCACCGCGCTCGCGGACGCCGCCATGGCGGCCGCGACGACGAGCATCCTCACCGACGAGGAGGTTCAGAAGAGCGCGATCACGACGATCGACATCTTCGCTCGCTTCATCCGCCCGGTGAACGCCAAGAAAATCGAACGCCTCCGCGCCGAGGCGAAGGTGATACGCGCCGGCGGCCGACTCGTGTGGGCCGAGGCCGACGTAATCGCCGACGGCGAGGTCGTGGGCAAGTTTGCCTCGACGGGCATCCGGGTCGCCTTCGACCCGCAGTCCTACATCGCCGGTCAGGGAGCGTCGCGATGAGCGAGCCCGGCCCGGATGTGATGGCGCGTTTCGTGGGCGCCGAGAATGTGGAGCGCGGCCGCGACTACCTCGAGCAGCTAGACCCGGAGATCCATCGCTACATCATCGACTTCGTTTACGGCGAGGTCTACGCGGGAGAGGTGCTGGACCCGAAGACTCGTGCGCTGTGCACGGTCGCGATGCTCGCCTCCCTTGATCAGCAGCTGCAACTGGGCGTCTATGTCCAGGCCGCCCGCCGCCAGGGGGCGAGCGAGGAGGAGATTCGCGAGGTGCTGCGTCAGGTGGCTGTGTACGCCGGTTTCCCGAACGCCTGGAACGCGCTTGCGACAATGAAGGCCGCGCTCGAGCGCTTCGAAGCGCCGTGAGCTTTACGCTCGATGCTCGTCCCTTGCGAGAGCGCCGCGGGACTCGACGGAGACGACTCCGTGCACGCGAAAGCGGAACTTTCGTAAGGATTGATCAGCGGTTGTCCGGGCCTGCCACTTCCACGAGAAGCTCGGCCTGCGGCTCGACGCTTCCTCCTTCTCCGCCCCTGGCAGAGCGTCTCGAGCCAGCCTGATCGACCGCGACTTCCGCAAAGGCCAGAAGCACTCGGACCACGCGCCGCTCTTGGCGAAGCTGCGGGACTAGCTCGAAACGAAGGTCTCCGCTGGGTACATCTCCGGCGGATCCGTGATGCCGACCTCTTCGAGGATCGGTCCCAGGTGCTGGCCGAACGCGTCGCACGCCTCCTGGGACTCCCAGACGTCGACGACGCGGAATCCGCTCGGGCTTTCGCCGGCTGAGTGGGAAAGGATGCCCCCGACGGGCCAGTCCGACGCTGACTCCATCTTGTCCTTGCCGGCGAGCTTCTGGACGGTGGCGCGGTAGTTCTCCGCGGTGACCGTCGGACCCTGGTGGATTAGTACGACCGGCATTGCGAGCTCCTTGTTCGAGTTGGCCGACCCTACCTGGCCCGTGGACTCGTGGCCATCGATTAGGTTCGGCACGCTCGCGATTCCACTTGCAGCTCAGAAGGACGATGGAGTGGTTCAGCCGTATCGATGGCACGCCTTGGCGAGCGCAGCAACATCCATTGGCATCGAGTAGCCGCAGACATGTGGATGGCGCTCCTGCCTAGCAGAACCCAGGCGTCGCAAGTCCAGGCTGCTTCACAGTACGGTGGCTTGGCG
>DASVEU010000025.1:0-3417 GCA_036380395.1 Gaiellaceae bacterium | reverse complement strand
CCATCGCGCTGCACCTTCAAGGTGATCCCCCTGAGTTCGGACCTTCGGCTTCGACAACCAGAAGAAACCCTGCTCAGCCGGACGTTCCGGCGCCCCGACCTCGGTCGGGGCGCCCACCTTGCTGCAAGATCCGGGCTCAACGAGCCGGTTGAGAACGTTCAGCGCGCCATCACGTATCTCGCGCTCGGGCCGCGCAAGCGGTTTCTGCCGCCGCCGTCGGGGCGCTTCCGCGACGCGCTGCCGACGCGCTTTGCTCGCCGCTGGTCCTACACGCGTCGCCCGTTCATCCGTATCGACACGAGCAGCGGCGAGGACCTTGTGTGGGGACGCCGCCACCCATTGATGGCGTTGCGGCTGATCATCGGGCAGCTCCTGTCGGGACGCTTCCAGGATCTCGCAGAAGGCAGTTCTCTGCGGGCGGAGCTGGGGAGGCTGGCACATGAGACGGGACACCAGTTCGAGCACGACATTGCAGAGATCTTTCGCAATGCTGAGCTACAGGCGCGCGAAAACGTAACGATGCTTGGTGGGAGCTCGATCAGGCGAGTCGACGACCGCGACCTCGGCGACATCGACGTCCTCGTCGCCCAAGCCAGCGTACGGGCTCTCTGGATCGTCGAATGTAAGGACTTGACTGGGGCGCTGACGCCGGGCGAGGTCGTCGACGAGATGACCGAGCATTTCGGCGAGTCTGAAACGGCTTCGGTCGCACGCGTCGAGGCCCGCCGCGCGTGGGTGGACGAGCGGCGTCAAGCGGCGCTGCGCGAGTTCGGGATCACGGAGTCGCCCGACCGCTGGCGCACGAAGTCGATCATCGTGACCGGCGACCCTGTGATAGCGCCGCTGATCCGCGACTTGCCGGTGGCGGTCGTGAGTGCAACGGAGCTCCCGCGCTGGATTGGCCAGCGCGAAGCCCGAGCGAAGACGAACGGGCGACGGAGACGACGGGGCAACCGAGCGAAGCGCTAGCGGCCCGGCCGGGCGAAGCCCCGGTTGGACAGGCCATGTTCGGACGAGCACGGAGCGAAGACGACTCGATACTGGACGACATCGCCAACGACATTCGTCGCGGGCAACATGCGGTGAGAGCGGCACTGATCCGGTCGTTGGTGGGAGTGGACGACGGCGAGTCCAGGCCTGCCGGTCCGACGTGCACGTCATCGATGTGGAGGTCGGGCACGCGCCGAGTGCCGTATAGCCCCCGTCCACCGCGACAGGTCATCGAACTAGGCATCCGGGACACCGTGGGGTCCCGTAGCTACTGGACTCTGTAGCCCGGCCTGCGCGGCGATTGCTGTGCCGCTGAGGCTTCCCTTGCGGGACGGTCCTCTCCCCCACCCGACCCGGCGCGGGCGCACGGCCTGCGCGCGTGGCGCGAACGTCGGGCGAGCCCGCGCGGCGCTCGCTCGTTACGCTGTGTGCGTGACCGGACATTGGCTCGGCACCGAGGTCCCGCTGACGACCCAGCACTCGCGCCCGAAGGGAATGGGCCTGCATATCTGCGCGGTCGTGCGGCAGGGGACGAGTTCGTCCAGCGAGTACGTCGAGGTCGTCAACGACGGCGCTGAGCCGGTGGCCGTGACGGGCCTCGAGCTGACCGACGGCTCCGATCACGTCTACTGGTTCCCGGAGGGCGACCTCGGCCCGGGTGTGACCGCCTACGTCTACACCGAGAGCGGCAAGAACCGGCGGATGCCCACCGGGGACATGATCCTGCACGCCGGACTGCCGGCGTCGGTCTGGAAGGACGACTCGCATGTCGCCCACCTGCGTCACCCGGACGGCAGGATCATCGACACGATGCACGCCGGGCGCCCGGCACGCCATCCCTACGGCCACTGAGGGGCCGCCGCCCCTCAGTCCTCGGACACGACCAGCAGCCCGCGCAACTACCCGGAAGGGTCCCTCACGATCCCGGACGCCGCCGGATCGCTCGCACCGGACCGATAACGTCGTTCCACCCCGTGTATCGCAAGATCGGCGCCTGCCGGCGCATGAGTCGGCCCTTGAGGAGCATCGGAACGAAAAGTCACGATAAGGGCCGACGGGCTACTGCTGGCTGATCGTGCGTACCGTGTCGCGGGGTGCCGGTTGAGTTTCTGAGCGACGGGGAGGCGGCCGCGTATGGGCGGTTTGGTGGGCAGCCGTCGCGGGTGGAGTTGGAGCGCGTGTTCTTTCTCGATGACGCGGACCGGGCGTTGATCGGGCGGCATCGGGGGGAGCACAACCGCCTCGGGTTTGCGCTGCAGCTCACGACGGTCCGGTCGCTGGGCTTGTTTCTCGCCGATCCGCTCGAGGTGCCGGGCGTCGTGCTGGACTACCTCGCAAGTCAGCTGGGGATCGCGGACGCGTCGTGCGTAGCACGCTATGTCGAGCGTCGAACGACGCGCTTTGAGCATGCTGAGGAGATCAAGCGGACAGGTGGGCTGCGGGATTTCGCCGAGGTCGCGCGGGAGCTCGAGGTCTGGGTTGACGCGCGGGCGTGGACGACGGGCGACGGCCCGAAGGCGATCTTCAACGATGCGATTGGGTGGCTGGTTGAACGCGGCGTGTTGCTGCCGGGCGTCACGACGCTCGCGCGGCTGGTCGCGCGGGTGCGGGACGAGGCGACCCAACGCCTGTGGGACACGCTTGCCGGCCTGCTCACAGCCACGCAGTGCCGGCAGCTCGAGCGTCTGCTGACGGTCCCGGCCGGGCGGTTCTCGGATCTTGAGCGCTGGCGCCGGGGGCCGGCGAAGCCGTCGGGCCGCGGTCTGGAGCGGGCGATCGCGCGGGTCGCGGAGATCAAGGCGCTCGGCCTCGCCGGCCTTGGTCTGGATGGTGTGGTGGCGCAGCGGCGTCTGGTTGAGCTCGCGCGTTACGGGATGAGCGCGAACGCGCGGACGCTGCGTCGCCATCCGCGGTCGCGGCGCTTGGCGACGCTGCTGGCGACGGTCGTGGCGTTGGAGGCCAAGGCGACCGATGACTGCCTTGAGCTGCTGGATCTGTTGATGGTGACCGAGCTGTTGGGCAAGGCCGAGCGCGAGTCGGTCAGGGAGAAGGCGCGCCAGCATCCGCGTCTGGCGCGCGCGTCGGCGAAGCTCGCGACTGCGGTCGAGGTGCTCTTGGACGCCACCGCTCCGGGGGGCGGGGATGTCGGGCTTGACGAGCTGTGGGAGCTGATCGACGCGGTCGTCTCGCGGGGCGAGCTGCGCGCGGCGGTCGCGGCGATCACCGAGCTCGTCCCGCCCGACAGCGACGACGACGCTGTCAAGCGGGCGCAGCTCGCGACGCGGATCGCGACCGTGACCGGGTTCTTGAAGACGCTGACCGGCGTGATCGAGTTCGGCGCAACCGCCGACGCGCGAGCGGTCCTGGCCGAGATGCAGCGCATGCCCGAGCTGCTGCGCAGCCGCAAGCTGACGAGCGCTGACGTCG
>DASVEU010000024.1:0-5715 GCA_036380395.1 Gaiellaceae bacterium | reverse complement strand
CAACCGCTGTACGAAGCGGTCTCGGCGCGCCTCGTCGAGAGCACCGAAGACGTCCTGCTCGCGGCTTTGGAGATCGACGTCGGGCGAGGACTGCTCGCAACGCTCTCGGACCGGCTCGGCGCAGACCCCGAGGCCGTGGCGGTGATCGGTGACGAGTATGTGCTCGACATCCATCCATTGGACTTCGGTCCTGCAGCCGTCCATCGCGTGCCGCGCGGAGAAGCGGCGAAGACGCCCGCCGTTCTCGACCGGTTGTGGAACGAGCTTGGGCTTGACCGGCGCGGCACGATCGTCGGTTACGGCGGCGGATCGACGACGGACATCGCCGGGCTGACCGCCGCAACGTATTTGCGCGGTGTCCGCTGGATCGCGGTGCCAACGACGTTGTTGGGCCAGGTCGATGCAGCGATCGGAGGCAAAACGGCGATCGACCTTCGGGCCGGGAAAAACCTCGTCGGTGCATTCCACTATCCGAGTCGAGTGATCGCTGACCCGGGAGTGCTGGCGACGCTGAATGAGGCGCAAAGACGTGAGGGCATGGCGGAAGTGGTCAAGACGGGATTGCTGGCGGGCCGTCCGCTCTGGGAGCTCGAAGACGAGGCGATGATCCGGGCCTGCGCCGCCTTCAAGGCGGCGGTGTGCCTGGGTGATCCTTTCGATCGAGGCCGGCGCGCGATCCTCAACCTCGGGCACACCTTTGCACACGCCCTGGAGGCGGCAGCCGGCTACGAGGAAGTGACGCACGGGGACGCCGTCGCACTCGGGCTGCTGGCGGCGCTGAGGCTCTCGGGCCGCCCAACGGACGTGGTCGAAGATGTGTTGAATCCACACCCGGTTCGGGTCGACCGCGACCGTGCCTGGGCCGCGCTCGGCCGTGACAAGAAGCGAGGCCTGGTGCTGCTCGGCGACGACGGTGCGCATTGGGACGTCCCTGTCCCGGCGGAGGACGTCCGCCGCGCGCTTGGCGAGTTGATCTCCCCGTAACAATCGGTCGCCGGCGAGTTTGGGAGCCGAGAAGATGCGCTCGCAGAGTAAAGTCGCGCGGTGCAGGTGGTCGTCCTCAACGGCGTCAATCTCGACGTCCTCGCTCGCCGCGATCCCACGCTGTACGGCGGCATGTCGCTGTCGGAGCTCGAGACTCGCATCTACGAGTGGGCCTCGACCCTCGGGTGTCACGTTCGGTGCCGGCAGACGAATCACGAAGGCGAGTACGTCGAGTTTTGCCACGACGCGCTGGACTGGGCCGACGGGGTGGTCGTGAATCCCGGCGCCTGGACGCACTACTCCTATGCGATTCGCGACGCGCTGGAGCTGTTCGACGCACCCATCGTCGAAGTGCACCTCTCGAACATCGACGAGCGCGAGGTGTGGCGGCGCACGTCGGTCGTGGCCGATCTGGCGGCGCAGCGGATCCTGGGCAAGGGCGCAGACGGCTATCGCGAAGCGCTCGAGTTCATCGTCCAGCAGGTGGGAGCTGCGCAATGAATCCTCGCATCGAGCGCCTCCGAGAATCCCTCGAGGAGCCGCTGCTCGTCACCAACCCGACGAACATCCTTTACCTCTTCGGGTTCAAGAGCTCGAACGCCGCGCTCCTGGTCGAGGAGGATCGCGCTCGCCTCTTCACCGATTTTCGGTATTCGGAGTCGGCGCGTGCGGTCGAGGGTGTGGAGTTCGAGGAGACCAAGCGGGCGCTGCTCGCCGATCTCGCCGGCAGGCTGTCGGGGCGCATCGGCTTCGAGGCCGATTTCGTCTCGTTCGCCGGCTACGAGACGCTCCGCGGCGGCTCCATCGAGCCCGTCCCCCGACGGGGTCTCGTCGAGCGGCTGCGCGCAGTCAAGGACGACGACGAGCTCGGCGCGATCAAGCGCGCCTGTGAGATCACCGACCGCGTTTTCGAGCGGCTTGTCGAGGAACGCTTCGTCGGCCGCAGCGAGCGCGACCTGTCATGGACGATCGAGCAGCTCTTTCATGACGAGGGCGCCGAAACCGTTGCGTTCGAGACGATCGTCGCATCGGGCCCGAACTCGGCGCGTCCACATGGTCGTGCAACCGATCGCCAGATCAGCCGCGGCGAGACCGTGATCGTGGACACGGGCTGCGTTGTCGGCGGCTATGCGTCCGACTACACCCGGACCTTCACGACCGGGTTCGTCGAAGGGCCGATCAAGGAGGCTTACGCCCTCGTGCTCGCGGCGCAGCAGGCGGGCTTCGACGCGCTGCGCGCGGGAGTGCGGGGCATCGATGCGGACGCCGCCGCCCGGCGAGTGGTGGACGGGACCGCCTTCGCCGGCATGTTCGGCCACGGGCTCGGGCACGGGCTGGGCCTGGAGGTGCACGAAGCGCCGAGGCTCTCCACCGAGTCGACGGACACCCTGGCCGCCGGCAACGTGGTGACCGTCGAGCCCGGGATCTATCTGGAGGGGCGGGCCGGGATCAGGATCGAGGACAATGTCGTCGTCACCGACGACGGCGTTCGGAACCTCACCGGATTCCGCAAGGACCTGATCACCGTCGGCTAGCTACTCTCCCGGCGTGGCCGAGACCGTCAACACGAACCAGTTCAAGAACGGCATGCACATCGAGCTCGAAGGCTCGTTCTGGCGCATCGTGGAGTTCCAGCACGTCAAGCCGGGAAAAGGCGGAGCGTTCGTCCGCACGAAACTCAAAGGCCTGGATACAGGTGCAGTGGTCGACAAGACGTTCCGGGCCGGCGAGAAGTTCGCCCGGGTGCGGACCGAGACGAAGGACATGCAATACCTCTACGACTCCGGCGACGAGGTCGTGTTCATGGACGAGAACACCTACGAGCAGACGTCGCTTCCTCGCGCGACCGTCGAGGATGCGCTCGAGTTCATGCTCCCGTCCAGCTCAGTGCAGATGCTGCTCGTCAACGGCGCGCCGACCGGGGTTCAGCTGCCCGCGTCAGTCGAGCTGGCGGTGTCCGAAACGGAGCCCGGGGTGAAGGGCGACACGGTCTCGAACGTCATGAAGCCCGCAACGCTCGAGACGGGCGCCGTCGTGCAGGTTCCGCTCTTCGTGAACACAGGCGACCGCATCAAGGTCGATCCGCGCGAAAAGCGGTATATCTCTCGGGCCTAGGTCAACGCCCGGCGTAACGCCTCGGCGCCGTTCTCCAGAACCGGATCGCCGTGCGAAACGATGACGAGCTCGACCGGCAGCTTGGCCAGGCGTTCGCGCAACTCGGGCTTGAGCTGCTGCTCGGCCCACTCCTGTTCGCCCTTCGGGAACCAGCCCACCGGCAGCTCGACCCCGCCGTCCTTCCCGATGAGGAGATCGCCGGCGACGAGAGCGCGATGCGGTTCGAGGAAGAACAGCGCCTCGACCCAATCGCTGCCTTTGACGACCTCTGCGTGCACGCCGGCGGGCAGCTCGCCCTTCTCCTCCGGACGCCACAGCGTCGCCTTGTAGCGGTCGAGCACCGTCGCGACGCTGCGCTCGTGCCAGTGCACCGTCAGCAGCACGTGCACCGGAAAACCGAGCCGCTCGACGTCGCGGTCCAGCGCCGACCAAAACCCTTCCTCCTCCTCTTCCGGGATCAGCGGATCGACGACGACCACGGAACCGGGAAGCTCCGCATAAACGGAACCGACCCCGGGCCCCCAGTGCTCGGCGTGATTCCACTCGGGATGCGACGCGGTCCAACGCCACAGCCCGGGCCTGAGCTCATGGACGTCCATGGCTGCAAAACCTATCCTGGCTCGGCAGGGCGCTAGGCTCCCCGCATGCCCGCGCTCGCCGACACCACGATCCGCCTGCTCGGCCAGGAGCCGCTCGCTGGGAGATTGCCGACGGCCGAGCAGCTACGGATCGCGGCGATACTCGACCGGGCCGGCTACGCCTACCTCGAGGTCTCGGGCGGTGGGTGTTTCGACAGCGCCGTCCGGCGGGGCGTGGAGAGCCCGTGGGAGCGGATCCGTGCGCTGAAGGCGCACGTGAAGACACCGTTAGGGCTTGCGCTCCGGGGTCGCTTCCTCGTTGGCTCTCGCCCAGTCGACAACGACTTCATCCGGAGATTCATCGCCTGTGCGGCGGAGAACGGCATCGACGTCTTCCGTCTGCACGACCCGCTCAACGACGTGTCCAACCTGCGCGAGGCTGCGGCTGCTGTCGCCAGGGCAGGGTGCGAGTTCGAGGCCGGGCTCGTCTACAGCCCGGGCCGGACCGGCGAGAACAATCCCCTCATGGAGCAGGCCAGAGAGCTGCCGAATCTCGGCGCAGTGCGCGTGTTGCTGCACGACCCGACCGGCTCCCTGCAGCCACATCGCGCACGCGAGCTGGTCACGGGGCTGCGTGAGGTCACCGGTCTGCCGGTCGGCATCTACTGCCAGGGCTCGGGGGGCAACGCGCTTGCCGCCGCGCTCGAGGCTGCACGCGCGGGAGCAGACCTGATCGCATCCGCCGTTTATCCGATCGCGCTCACCCTTCACCGGGTGTCGGGCGAGGCGCTCGCGGAGGCGCTGGCAGGGCTCGGGCTCGACTGCGACATCGACGTGGCAGCGCTCTGGGAGGCCTCAGACGTCGTTGACGAGCACATCGGCGACGAACCGGTGACGCCGCTTGCCCCCCGTGTCGCGGTGCGCGCCGCGCGGCACGACCTCCCGGCCAGTCTCGTCGCGGCGCTCGACACCAACCTGCGGGCACAGTCGGCGGGCGCGAGACTCGACGAGACGATCGCCGAGCTGATCCGGATCCGCGCCGAGGTCGGCTGGCCGCCGCTGGCTTCGCCGATCGGCCAGGTGCTCGGCTCGCAGGCGTTACTGAACGTACTCTCCGCGAGCCGCTACACAGTTGTCGTGGACGAGCTGCGCTCGCTCGTCGAAGGTCATCTCGGCACAACGCCGGCCCCGATCGAGAAATCGATCGAGCGCATCGTTTCCCTCACCGCCGATCCGGAGTCGGCGGAGGATGCAACCGCGCCCCCGCTGCAGGAGGTTCGAGCTCAGGCCGAAGGCCTCGCCTCCAGCGAGGAGGAGTTGCTGCTCCTCGGGCTCTTCGGCGACAACGCGGAACCGCTGCTCCGCACGATCCGCGGACGCTCGTCGGGCGACGAGTCGCTCGGCGCCGGCGGCGTCGATCAGGCCCGGGCCGAGAGGATCCGCGAGCTCGTGCGCATCGTGCAGGAGACGGGGATCGGCGAGATCACGATCGAGGAGGCCGGTATGCGCGTCTCCGTGCGCCGCACCGAGGAGCGCGAGCCGGCAGCTGCGCCGACAGAGTCTCCGCTCGCGGCTCTGGAGGACGCCGAACTGGCTCCGATTGCGCCGAACGGCATCGTGCGTGTCGAGGCGCCGATGGTCGGGACGTTCTACCGGGCAGCGCAGCCGGGCGCGCCGCCTTTCGTCGAGGAGGGTCAGCCCGTCGGCGCGGGGCAGACGCTCTGCATCCTCGAGGCGATGAAGCTCATGAACGAAGTGAAGGCCGACGTCGAGGGCATCGTGCGCGGAATCCATGTCGAGAACGCTGCGCCGGTGGAATTCGGCCAACTGCTCTTCGAATTGGAACCGGTCGTGGGAAGGCCGCTGGATGCGGTCTAGGTCTACATCTACGCCCAGACGGCCGCACCGGCAAAGCCGGCACGGCCTCTACGGTCGGCATCGCAAGCGATGCCTCGGACTGTTCGAATTGGAACCGGTGGTGGGAAGGCCGCTGGATGCTGTCTAGATCTAAACCAGGACGGCCGCACCGGCAAAGCCG
>DASVEU010000023.1:0-18499 GCA_036380395.1 Gaiellaceae bacterium | reverse complement strand
AAGGTCGCGGTTCTCACCGGGGGCGTCGGCGGCGCGCGTTTTCTGCGTGGGATCGTCGATGCGGTCGATCCCGCGTCCGTCACCGCGATCGTCAACGCCGACGTCCCATGCGTGGTGCCTGACGACCTGCAGTCGTTGCTCGCGGCGACGCCGCTCGGCGGGATCGCCCTCGTCGCATCGGCCGACGGTCGGACGAACGCGCTGAGCCTCCCTGACCCGAATGTCTTCGACCCGCTTTACGGGCCACGCAGTGCGAAGCGCTTCCAGCGCGCGGCGCGCGACCTCGGGCTCGAGGCCGTTGCAGTCGCGATCCCGAATCTCGTGGACGACGTCGACACCCCCGAGGATCTCGATCGTTTGCAACTCCGCGCGGGCCCGCACACACAAGCCGCGCTCCAGGCGCTGACGCTCGCTTCGTGAAGGTCGCGGTTCTCACCGGGGGCGTCGGCGGCGCGCGTTTTCTGCGTGGGATCGTCGATGCGGTCGATCCCGCGTCCGTCACCGCGATCGTCAACGTGGGCGACGATCTGGAAGTTCTGGGACTCTCCGTTTCGCCTGATCTCGACAGCGTGCTCTATGCGCTAGCCGGCCTGGCGGACGAGGAGCGCGGGTGGGGTAGGGCTGATGAGACGTGGAACGCGCTCGCGACCGTCGAGTCGCTCGGCGGCGAGTCGTGGTTTCGTCTCGGTGACCGGGATCTCGGGCTGCACGTCGTACGCACGCAGGCGCTGAAGGAAGGCGCGCCGCTGTCAGCTGTGACAGCGCGACTTACCGCCGTCCTCAGTGTGGAGACCACCGTTCTCCCTGCGACGGACGAAGAGCTGCGCACGTGGCTCGATACAACGAACGGGAGCTTCGCCTTCCAGGAGTGGTTCGTCGCACGCGCGCATCGCGACCCGGTCGACCGCGTTCGCTTCGCAGGTGCGCCGGATGCAAAGCCCGCGCCCGGCGTGCTCGACGCGCTGCACGAGGCGGATCTGATCCTCGTCGCGCCGAGCAATCCGTTCGTCTCGATCGGCCCCATCCTGGCCGTTGAACGGATCAGGTCCGCCTTGGAGCGTCGACGCGTTCCGTGTGTCGCCGTCAGCCCGCTCATCGGCGGGCTCGCTGTCAAAGGTCCAGCCGCGGGGATGCTGCAGCGACTGCAAGGTGGGACGACGGCCGTGCACGTGGCGAGCTGTTACCCGGGGCTGATCGACGCGCTCGTGATCGACGAGAAGGATGCGGCCGATGCCGACGCGGTCGCGAATACGGGTGTTCGGCCGATCGTCACGCACACGCTCATGCGTGACGCAGGCGCGCGCAGGCGTCTCGCCGAAGCTGCACTCGATGCGGTTGCATTCGCGTGAAGGTCGCGATCATCGGCGGCACCGGCGCGTTCGGTCGTGCACTCGCCAAGAGACTCCACGAGATCGGGAAGGACGAGGTCTTCGTTGGCTCGCGGGACGCCGAGAGAGCGCATGAGACCGCAGCGGAGCTCGGCATCGCGGGTGGCGGTCGGAACGCGGACGTCGTCGCGGACGCCGACCTCGTCGTGCTGGCGGTCAAGTCGAATGCGACGCTCGAAACCGCGAAGGAGCTCGCGGCGGCGATCGCCGCGACCCCCATCCTCTGCGTCGCCAGCGACCTGCGGTTCACCAAGGAAGGCGTGCTGCCGGGGCGCCACCAGGGCTCGCTCGCGGAAGAGGTTGCGCGCATCGTGCGCGCACCGGTCGCTTCGGGACTGCAGTCGTTCGCTGCCGTGAACCTGATCGAAGGGGATCCCGGCGACGCGCTGATCTGCGGCGGCGAAGATCGCGCGAAGGAGCTCTCCCTCGAGCTCGCCGACCGCTTGGCCGACCGCGCCATCGACGTCGGGCCCCTCGAGAACTCACGCGCGCTCGAAGGGATGACCGCCGTGATCCTGAACGTGAACAAGCGCTACAAGGCGCACGCCGGCATTCGCCTCACTGGACTGCCCTGAGCCGGGAGCTTCGTATCATCCCGGTCACCGGCCTGCCGGAGATCGAGGAAAACGACGACCTGGCCGAGCTCATCACCGCGAAGGTCGAGCTCCAAGAGGGCGACGTCGTCGTCCTCGCGCAGAAGATCGTGTCGAAGTCCGAAGGCCGAGTCATCCCGCTCGCGGGCATCGAGCCGTCGGAGTGGGCGGTCGAGATCGCCGGGGACGAAGAGGATCCGCGCCGGATCGAGGTCATCCTCCGAGAGGCGGCGCGTGTCGTGCGCGTTCGGCCGCCGCTCGTCATCGCCGAAACGACGCACGGGTTCATCTGCGCTTCTGCGGGCGTCGACGCTTCGAACGCGCCGGAGCGGGAGATGCTCGTCCTGCTCCCGCACGATCCGGATGAGTCCGCGAAGCAGATCCGCGCGCGCATCCGTCAGCTCACGGGCCGCGAGGTCGCAGTCCTGATCACCGACTCGTTCGGACGCCCGTGGCGTCAGGGCACCATCGACGTCGCCCTCGGCGCTTCGGGTCTCGAGGTGATGCGAGACCTACGAGGCACGCGCGACGGCGTCGGCTACGAGCTGCACTCGACGATGATCGCAGTCGCCGACGAGATCGCGAGCGCGGCCGAGCTCGTGATGGGAAAGGTCGACGGCATTCCGGCGGCGATTGTTCGCGGCCTGGAGGTCGCGGGCGATGGACGCGCCCGCGACCTCGTCATTCCCGAGGAGCGAGACCTCTTTCGATGACACCGTGCTGTTCGTCCCGGCGCGTAACCCAGGCGCGGGGGTGAGACGGTCCGCTAACCCTCGGCGGCTTGCCGGTACAGCTCGAGCACTGCCGGCCAGCCGTTGTCGTATCCCTCGCGGCCCGCGCGACGCTCGTCGGTCAGGTTCTCCCACCCACGATGCTCGAGGACGACGAGCGTGCCGTCCCTGTCGGCCGTGAAGGTCACCTCGACCTCGGTCGGCTCGTCGGCCGAGTCACGCCCGGGATGCCACGTGAAGCGGATCCGGCTGGCCAACTCGTAGTCGAGCACTTCGCCCCATTCGGTCTCGCGACCGTCCTTCGCCTTCTCGACGAGACGCCAGCCGTCACGGTCCTCGAAGACCACGGTCTCGGCGTCCTCGAGGAAGATCCCGTACTTCTGCAACGGCCACCAGGCCGCGGTCTGCTCGGTGAAGACGCGGAACGCGGTCTCCGGCGCAGCGTTGACGAAGATCTCCTTACGAATCGTCTCTGTTGCAGTCGCCGTCACTTCTTCCTCCTTTCCTCTTGCTCGGCCGCCGCCTTGAAGTTTGCGAGCGCCTCTTCCCAGAAGCCTTCGAGGTACTCGCGCACTTCGGCGAGGCCGTCGGGGTCGACGCGGTACAGACGCCGCGTCCCGTTCTGTCGTTCCGTCACCAGACCCGCCTCCTTCAGGATCCGGAGGTGCTGCGACACTGCAGGCCGGCTGACAGGCAGCCGAGCGGCTATCTCTCCGACGGCCCGTGGGCCGTCGCGGAGCTCTTCGAGAACCGACCTCCGGGTCGGATCGCCCAGCGCCTGCAATGCTTGTGCGTAAGCCATGACTTACCGTAAGTCTACACTTACTCTCGGATCTGTCAAATAGGCTGGCCGCGGTGCCCGAGCTGCGGAAATCAGACGTCGATCCCGACCCGCTTCAGCAGTTCCGCCGCTGGTACACGGAGGCTGAAGGGGCCGTCTCGAGGGTGCCACAGGCGATGGCGCTTGCCACGTCCACGGCGGAGGGCTCGCCCTCGGTGCGAATGGTGCTGCTGAAGGACGCCGATGAGCGCGGCTTCGTCTTTTTCACCGGCTACGTCAGCCGCAAGGCAGGTGAGCTCGAGGCCAACCCGCGCGCCGCTCTCCTCTTCCACTGGGACCAGCTCGGTCGCCAGGTGCGGATCGAGGGTAGCGTCGAGCGCGTCGCCGGGCAGGAGTCTGACGCCTACTTCGCCACGCGGCCGCGTGGAGCCCAGCTCGCAGCAGCAGCGTCACGTCAAAGCGCGGTGCTCCGAGATCGCGCCGAGATCGACGAACGGTTCGCCGAGCTCGACCGCGAGCATGCGGGCAGCGACGTGCGACGGCCGGACCACTGGGGCGGCTATCGCCTCGTCCCCGAGGCCTACGAGTTCTGGCAGCACCGCGACGACCGCATGCACGACCGCCTGCGCTACCGGCGCGTGAACGGCGACTGGCTCGTCGAGCGGCTCTCGCCCTGACGCTCGAGTCGCAACAGCGCGTGCAGCCTGTCGTGGTCGCTTGGGTCGACGAACTGTCGAACAACGCGAAAGCCGGCCTTTCCGAACGCTCGTAGTGAGGCGACGTTCTCCGCGTCCGGATCGGCGATGCACGCGTGAATCCCCGGGTCCGCGAAGACGATGTCGTCCGCGAAGCGGCGGAGTGCTTCGGAGCCGAAACCACGGCCCGTCAGCTCCGGCTCTGCGACAAAGAGGTCGACGCCCGCCACACCGTCCCCGACATTGACGAGCTCGCGGTACTCCGGATAGTCGGACACTCGGTACGTCTGGATGAAACCGGCAGGCCGATCTTCCAAGAGAATGAGATAGGGGTCGGTCGGCCGGCTTCCTTCGATCTCGGGCAAGTAGTGCTGGACAACCTCGTCGTAGGTCTCGCGGTCGGTCCACCAGCGCTTGACGTGTTTGCGCTGCAACCACTCGTAGAGGAGCGGCAGATCGCTCGTCGTCAGCGGGCGAAAGCCGATCCTCACGTGAAGAGTGAGCCCACCTCTTCGGCATCCGCTGCCGACAATGGATGCTCGAGGGCACGCAGCGCCGGCTCCAGGTGCTTCGGCCGGCGGGGCCCGACCACGACGGCCGTGACCCCCGGTTGTGCGAGCAACCAGGCGATCGACAGCGTCGCCGAGTCGACTCCCCTCCGCGTCGCGATCTTGGCGAGACCGTCGAGCGCAATGAAGGTCTCCGGCCTGCGCAGATGCTCGTAGGGGCCGGGACGCATCGCCATCCGCGATCCGTCGGGTGGGGCCTCGTCGGGCTTGTACTTCCCGGTCAGCCAGCCGCCGGCGAGTGGTCCGAACGGCGTGTACGCGATTCCAAGTTCGAGACACAGTTGGACGAGGCCTCCCTCGTCGGCACGGTCGAGCAGCGAATAGGAGTTCTGCAGGACGGCTGGCTTTGCGATCGCCAGGACCGCCTCGAGCTGCTGCGCGCCGAAGTTGCTGACGCCGTAGGCCTTGATCAGCTTGAGCTCGATCAGCCCTTCGAATGTCGCGACAGTCTCCTCGACCGGAACGTCCGGGTCGAAGTCGTGTGCGAGATAGACATCGACTGAATCGACGCCGAGGCGGTCGAGACTCGACTCGATCTGCCGCACGATGCGCGCGCGCGCGAGCCCATGGTCCTGACCCTCGGCCATGGGGTTGAACGTCTTGGTCGAGATCTCCGGCCGGACGCCTCGGCTCGCCATCCACTTGCCGATCGTCGTCTCACTCTGACCGCCGCCGTACGCGTCGGCGGTATCGAAGGTGGTGATGCCGAGCTCCCAGGCCGCATCCATGATGCGGAACGCCTCGTCCTCGCTCTCACCCTGTCCGAAGAACTCGGGTGCGGAGCCGATTCCGCCGAAATTGCCGCAGCCGAGAATGATCCGCGAGACCTCGATATCGGTCCCGCCGAGCTGGCGGCGTTCCATCGCGAGAGTCTACGAGCGGCGGTTCCTCAGGTGCTTGCGCAACGCGGCGAGGCGGGCGTCCCAGTCGGCGCCGACGCTTGCCATCCAGTCCATCGCCGCACCCAGCGGCGCGGGCGTCAACTGATAGAGGGTCTCCCGTCCCTCGCGTCGGCTCTCGACGAGTCCGGCCTCGTTGAGCGCAGCGAGATGCTTCGCGACCGCCTGTCGTGTGACCGGGAGCTCCGCTGCGAGCTCGGTCGCCGTCACCGTGTCGCGTGACGCAAGCGCCTCGAGGACGTAGCGGCGGTTCGGGTCGGCGAGCGCGTCGAAGACGCGCCCGGTTGGGTCGTTCACACGTAGCTCAGAGCGAGCGCCCGGAGCTCGAGTGCGGTCGAGAACTCGGGCGTGGACTCGCGCACGAGCAGCCGCGTGCCCTCTTCGACCTCCTCGAGCGTGAACTCCACCTCGCCCTGGTCGTCCCAGTCGAGCACGAGGCGTTCGCCCGGCTCCACGACGAGCACCTTGGCACGGCGCTCCTCGCCGTCGTCCCACCGGAAGACGCCGTCCCCGCCTTCGCGGGCATCGAGCTCGACGTCGTTCGCGAACCACTCCTCGAGCTGCTCCGGGTCGGTCAGGGCCTCCCAGACCTCGCCGGGCGAGTCCGGGAAGACGATCTCGCGTGTCACTTCCACCGCTTCCTCCTAAACGGCCGCCCGGGCGAAGCCCGCGCGGCCTTCTCTGCGGCGCCGACGAGTCGACGCCTTGGAATCCGCAACCTCTGGGTTGCGTATACTAGACGCAACCGACGGGTTGCACATTACCAGGAGGCGTAGATGCCACTGATTCCGATGGTCGTCGAGCAGGACGGGCGCTACGAGCGCTCCTTCGACATCTACTCGCGCCTGCTGCGCGAGCGGATCGTCTTTCTCGGCCAGGAGGTCGAGGACGGCATTGCGAACGTGATCACCGCGCAGCTTCTGTTCCTCGAGGCGGAGGACCCCGACCAGGAGATCTCGCTCTACATCAACTCTCCCGGCGGCTCCGCGTACGCCGGGATGGCGATCTACGACGCGATGCAGTACGTGAAGCCCGACGTGCGCACGATCTGCACCGGCATGGGGATGTCCGCCGCGGCGATGATCCTCTGCGGCGGCGCGGCCGGAAAGAGATTCGTGCTTCCGAACGCCAAGGTGATGATCCACCAGGGCTCCGCCGGCTACCGCGGCTCGCCCGCAGACATCCAGATCGCCGCGAAGGAGATCATCGAGATGACCGAGCGGATGGCGGAGATCATTGCGCGCCATACGCGACACCCACTCGAGCAGGTGCTGAAGGACATCGACCGCGATCACTTCATGACGCCGGAAGAGGCGGTTGCGTATGGGCTGGTGGACGAAGTGATCAAGCCGGCCGATGCGCGGCTCGCAACAAAGGCACGCCGATGAACATCGGCCAAGGAATCCGGGCCGGTCGCAGCCGCGTCGCGGGCTGGCGCGCCTGGACCGTGATCGAGACGAATACCGGGGTACGGCTGGGTTCGGTCATCTACGACACCGTGTGGCACCCAGGCGGCGCCGCCGTTGCCGCGTGCCTGTGCGGGGAAGCGCACGTCGCACCCGCGCTTGCCTGCACGTGCGGCTTCCATGCAGCGCGGGATCCGGTCGATGCGCTCACCTATCTGCAGGGCCGCGACGAGTCGAGGACGCTTTGCCGGGTACTCGGTGAAGTGCGGCTGTCGGGTGTGGTGGTCGAGACGGAAGCCGGGTATCGAGGCGCTGCCGCGGAGCCGCTCCGTCTCTACGCGAAGGATGTGGAGGTGGCCGCCCAGCTCGAGACGACCTATCGCGTACCCGTACTCTCTCCGGGGTGCGAGTCCGCTTCTGCGACGAGTTCGACGGCGGCTTCGGCTGGATCGTGGACGAGTTCATGCAGCGCTGCTCGCACGCCCTCGTCGTGGACGGCCGCGTCTGGGTGATCGACCCGGTCGACGGGGAGGGCGTCGAGGAGCGCATCCGGGCGGCCGGCACCCCCGCGGGCGTGGTCCAGTTGCTCGACCGGCACAACCGCTCCTGCGCCGAACTCGCCGCTCGGCTCGGCGTCCGCCACCACGTTGTCCCGGACGGCTCGCTCGGTCCATTCGCCTGCATCGACGTCAAGGACAGCCGTTCCTGGAAGGAAGTCGCGCTCTGGTGGCCCGACAACCGCGTGCTCGTCTGCGCCGACGTGCTCGGCACGGCGCCGTACTTCCGTGCCGGGAACGAGCGGTTGTCAGTCCATCCCTTACTGAGGCTCCGCCCTCCTCGACGGCAACTGGGGGAGCTTCACCCGGACGTCGTCCTCTGCGGTCATGGCGAAGGCGTCCTGGAAGACGCCGACGCCGCGCTCCGCGAGGCGCTCAGCACGTCGCGACGGCGGATCCCCGGTCAGGCTGCCAGCGCCTTGCGCGCCTGGCGGGCGAGTCGACCCAGCTAGCGGCCACATATCCGAAACCGATTGCGAGCGCGCCGCCGGCTGCATCGAAGAAGAAGTGGTTGCCGGTCGCGACGATGACGAGCAGCATCACGGCCGGATAGCTCCAGCCGATCGCGCGTGCGACACGGCCCTTGGCGAGCACGGCGACGGTCACGCCGACGAGCAGCGCGTAGCCGAAGTGCAGGCTCGGGACGGCGGCGAATGGGTTGTAGAGACCCCCGAGGAGGTCGGAACTCAGGTTCACCTTCGCGTTGTGCGTGACGGTGTCCACGAAGCCGAGCCCTGCGAGTCGTGGCGGCGCGACGGGGTAGAGGATGTAGATCGCGAGCGCGACGCCCGTTGCGCCGATCAGCGTGTTCCGGACGATGGGAAAGCGCTCCGGATGTGTCCGGTGCAGCCAGATCAGGAAGGCGGCTGTGCCGAGGAAGTGCAGCGCGATGTACGCGATTCCGAGGATGGTCGGCAGTGTTGGAACCCAGTGCGCCGCGCGTTGAACCGTGCGCTCGCCGAAGAGGTGCAGGTGCCGCTCGAGCGCGACGATCCCGTCGGTGTGCTCACGGGCGACCGTCAGGGATGCGTTCCCCTGGCCGCGGACGACCTCGTAGAAGCCGTAGAGCCCGAAGATCGTGGCGACCTCCACCAGGCCTCGGTGAGGAGTGGACGCGAGGCTCCGGGGGGATGGGAGACGGTGGAGGGTCGCCACGTTCATGGCGTCAAGCTACGCCCGAGGGCTTCGAAGGTCAGTGCGGCTAGCCCTACCTGCAGTTGCGGCTCGCTGGTGTCTTTCCGTGGGGGCTTCTGGGTTAGGCTCGCGCAGCAGTGTGCTTCGAGCTCGATTCCGTTCCGCCCATCCCGGTGATCCGCGGCGCTGCGGTCTCGCACGAAGATCTCGTCCTCGAGGCGGGCGACGGCAACAGCTTCGCCGCTTTCGCGGCGACTCCTGAGGAGCCGGGCGACGTGGGCGTCGTGATCCTGCCGGACGTGCGCGGCCTCTACCGGTTCTACGAGGAACTGGCATTGCGTTTCGCCGAACGCGGGATCGCGGCCGTTGCGCTCGACTACTTCGGTCGCACCGCGGGGGTGTCGAAGCGCGGCGACGACTTCGAGTACATGGAACACGTCGAGCAGACGACGGCCGAGGGCATTCGGGCCGATGTCGCCGCCGCCGTCGAGTATCTCCGCTCGAACGGCGCTCGGGCCATCTTCACCGTCGGCTTCTGCTTCGGCGGCCGCAATTCCTGGCTCGCGGCCGCGGGCGGGCACGCTCTCGCGGGGGCGATCGGCTTCTACGGGCGCCCCGGCGAAGGACGGGACGGTACGCTCGGGCCGGCTCAGCGCGCCTCCGAGCTCGCGGCCCCGATCCTGGCCCTCCAGGCAGGAGCCGACCAGAACATCAGCGCGGAAGACAACGCCGCATTCGACGCGGCGCTCACGGCCGCGGGAGTCGAGCATGACGTCGTCACGTACGACGGCGCGCCGCACAGCTTCTTCGACCGCAGTCAAGAGCAGTTCGCGGCGGCCTCTGATGATGCGTGGGGAAAGGTTCTCGGTTTCATCGAGCACCACACCAGCCGGCGGGCTTCGGTCTAGCTCAGCGCGGCAACCGCAGTCGATGCGTCGTGCGAGCCGCCTCGCCTGTCGTGGCGCGGTAGACGAGTGACAGGCTCGCAAGTCCCGGTTTAGCCGCGCGCCCGATCCGCAACTTGAAGAGATGCGGGCCGGCCTTGGCCGTGAACAGTCGCTTGGCAATCGAGCCGCGTTTGCGACTGAGGAGCGCGTTCAGGCGCGCCGCCTTGGTGAGATTGACCCGGATCTCGACGACGCGCCGCGCACCTCGTCCGCGCACACGGACGGTTGCCTTCGGACTAAAGGCCGCGGCACCCTGCGGCACGGTCGGCGTCGTCGCCGAGTTGGCCGTCGTGGAGGTCGAGCTCGTCGTGGAGGTCGAGCTCGTCGTGGAGGTGCTCTGCGTCGTAGTCGTCGTTGTGATGGGAAGCGTGGGCACAGTCGGCGAGGTCACGCCCGGCAGGGGCAATGTCGGCAAGGTCGTGGTGACGCAGCCGACGACAGGAAGACAGACTTGAGCAGGTGCCTTGCTCGTGAACGCGCCCGCGACGAGCATGCCGGCAGCGAAAATCGCTGCGCCGCCGATGAGGCGGGCCGCGGTCGCGCGTCTGTCACGAACGGAAGTGGGACGGGGAGAGGTCATTGCGAGAACCTCGTCTTTCGTTAAGTGGACGCCAACGGTTGTCAACATCGGCAGATGACAACTGCAACAACTCCCCCTGAAGAGTTAGTCCGAAAGGAGCAGCTTCAGCCTCTTACGAAGCTCTTACGCGGTTCTCAGGCCACTCTCAGGGTCGGGTGGTTCTCTGCAGTCCATGAACGAAGCGGGCTACGCCCTGGAATCGCCACGCCGGACGACCCTCGCCCGCCCGCGCACGGGACGGAGGCTGGCGACGTCGACCGCCGTGTGGGTGTTCGTGGCCGGGAACGCCGCGGTGCTGGTCTGGCTCTGGGTGCACGGGGGCAACGTCTCCGAACACCTCAGCACCGGCGAGCTTCTGACGAGTCTCGCCCGGATCACCGGGCTGCTCGGCGCCTACTCGGCGCTGCTGCAGGTTCTGCTGCTGGCGCGCCTCCCTCCGGTCGAGCGCCTCTTCGGCTTCGACCGCCTGACTGTCTGGCACCGCTGGAACGGGCATGCGTGCCTCGACCTCATCCTCGCGCACGTCGTCCTGTCGGTCTGGGGCTACTCGCTCACGGACAAGATCTCACTGCCGAAAGAGGTCTCGACGATGCTCGGCGGCGGCGTCTACCCGGGCATGATCACCGCGACGGTCGGGACCGCTCTGCTCGTCGCCGTCGTCGTGACTTCGGTCGTGATCGTCCGCCGCCGGCTTCGTTACGAGGCCTGGTACGCCGTGCACCTGCTCGCATACGCGGGCATCGCGCTCGCGTGGTTCCACCAGATTCCGACCGGCAACGAGCTGGTGCTGGATCGAGTCGCAGCCGACTACTGGCGCGCGTTGATCCTCGGCACGCTCGCTCTGCTCGTCGCGTTCCGGATCATCGGCCCGGCCGTGAATGCCTTGCGGTACCGCCTGCGCGTGGCCGAGGTCGTCGCCGAGGGCCCGGGCATCGTCTCGCTGCGAATCACGGGACGCCGCCTCGACCGGCTCGACGCGCGACCCGGTCAGTTCTTCCTCTGGAGGTTCCTCGACCGGAAGCGCTGGTGGGCGGCACACCCCTTCTCCCTTTCGGAGGCACCGGACGGACGCTCGCTCCGGATCACGGTCAAAGCCCTGGGCGATTTCTCGAGCCGGCTCGCGGAGGTCGCTCCGGGCACGCCTGTCGTCGCGGAGGGGCCGTTCGGCGTCTTCACGGCTGCGGCCCGCCGTCGCAACAAGATCGTCCTGATCGCAGGCGGCATCGGGATCACGCCGATTCGCGCGCTGATGGAGGACATGTCCGGAGACGTGGTCGTGATCTACCGCGTCGTCCGGGACGAAGATGTGATCTTCCGCGACGAGCTCGAGGAGCTCGCGCGCGAGCGAGGAGTCACCCTCTTCTTCGTCGTCGGCGATCACGCCACGGACGACGGCGCGCGTCTGCTGTCTCCGGGTCACCTGCAAGAGCTCGTACCGGACATCGCCGAGCGGCAGGTCTACGTCTGCGGCCCGCCGGCGATGACGGAGTTCCTGGGCCGCAACGTCCGACGTGCGAACGTGCCCGCTCGTTTCATCCATACCGAGAAGTTCGCCCTCTAACGAAAGGAACCGATGCGCAAGTCCATCACCGTCCTCCTCACCGTCGCCGCACTCGCCTTACCGATCGCCGACGCGACCGCGGCCACTCGGGCGACGACGAAGAAGATCGTCGTCAGCAAACGCTTCACCGGCTCGGTCGCCTCGGTGGATCGCTGGGGCAGCCTTCAGGTGACGATCGTCGTTCGCAAGACGACCACGATCACCGGCACGAAGAAGAAGGTGACGCGAAAGATCACCGCGGTCTCCGTCCCGACCTATCCGAATCACACCGACCGCTCGATCTACATCAACCAGACCGCCCTCCCGATTTTGAAAGCGGAGGCGCTGCGCGCGCAGAGCGCGAACATCAACATGGTCTCCGGCGCCACCGACTCGAGTGACGCGTTCGCGCAGTCGCTCCAGTCCGCGATTCTGAAGGCGAAGCACTCATGAGCGTCGCCGTCCAGGAACTGCCGGGCATTCGCCGAGTCGAGCAGATCATGGGCCTCCCTGTGGTCGTGGACGTCCGTGACGACGACGAGGCCGGCCCTGCGCTCGACCAACTGTTCGACTGGCTGCGCTGGGTCGACGCGACCTTCAGCACCTTCAAGGAAAACAGCGAGATCAGCCGGATCAACCGCGGCGGGCTGCATCGCGAGGATGCTCATCCCGACGTGCGCCAGGTCCTCGACCGCTGCGACCGCCTGCGGGACGAGACGGATGGGTACTTCGACATGCGCGCTCCGGACGGCTCGATCGACCCTGCCGGGCTCGTGAAGGGCTGGGCGATCGACCGAGCGGCAGGGATTCTCGACGGTGCCGGTCTACACAACTACGCCGTCAGCGGAGGAGGCGACATGCGGGTTCTCGGCCGTGCGATCCCCGACCTCGCCTGGCGCGTCGGCATCCAGCATCCGCTCGAACGCCATGAGGTCGCCGCCGTGATCGAGACCACGGATCTCGCGATCGCTACGTCCGGCGCCTACGCGCGCGGAGATCATGTGTGGAATCCGCACTCTGGAGGCGCTCCACGCGGCATTCTGTCGGTGACCATCGTCGGCCCTGAGCTCGGAACTGCCGACGCGTACGCGACCGCTGCCTTCGCCATGGGCCCCGAACGTGCTCCGCACTGGACAGCGCGGCTACGCGGCTACGAGGCGATGACTATCCTCGCCGACGAGACGGTCTTCAAGACCGGAGGTTTTCCCGATGAGTGACTCCCGGCTCACCCGGCGCGGCTCCCTCGTGCGCCTCGGCGGATTTCTGGCCACCGCAGTCGGTGCGGCGGGGCTCAAGATCGAGACCTCCGAGGGTGCCGGGCCTGCGGCGGTCGCCTCCGGCGCGGTGTCGTGTGTCCTGACGCCCGAGCAGACCGAGGGCCCGTACTACATCGCGAACGAAGCCGTGCGCCGCAACATCACCGACGGCCGTCCGGGCGTGCCGCTCCAGCTCCGCGCTTTCGTCGTCAACGCCTCGACGTGCAAGCCGATCAAGTCCGCAGCAGTCGACATCTGGCACGCCGACGCGGGTGGTGTCTACTCAGGCTTCGGCTCGGGCGCCGGCAACCGCACGTTCATGCGCGGTGTCCAACGTACGAATGCGAAGGGTCTCGCGCAGTTTCGCACCGTCTATCCCGGGTGGTACCAGGGCCGCACGGTGCACATCCACGTGAAGGTCCACCTCAGCGGCAACGTCGTGCACACCGGCCAGCTCTATTTTCCGGATGCCTTGACCGATGCGGTCTACCGCATGCAGCCCTACAGCAGCCGCCCGAACCGGGACGTCCGCAACGCCGCCGACTCGATCTTCCGTAATGGAGGGAGCAAGTCGCTCCTGAGCGTGAAGAAGAACAGCGCCGGCGTGTACGCCGCGACGATCATGATGGGCGTCCATAGGTCTTAACACCGAGTCGCTAGATTCGGTCGCGTGGAGCAAGTCACGCGCCGGGAGCTGCTCGCGCGGGGCGGACGCGTCGCGTTGGTTGCCGGCGGCCTGTCGCTCGGCCGACCTCTGCTCGAGCTCGCCCGGGCCGGCGCGGTCGGGATCTTCGACGAGCTTGCGAACGGGCTGCGCGGCGAGGTCGTCCTACCCGGCGCCTCGGGCTACGAACAGGCTCGACTCCTGTTCGACACCCGCTTCGACGCGATCAAGCCGCGCGCGGTCGTCTTCTGCGAGTCGACCACCGACGTGCAGCGCACTGTGCGGTGGGCGCGCAAGCACGCCGTGCGAATCGTTCCACGCTCCGGCGGACACAGCTACGGCGGCTACTCAACGACGTCCGGAGTGATCGTTGACGTGTCTCGCCTGAACGGCGTCGCTCTCGATCCGAGCCACCGGGCGGTCGTGGGGGCGGGAGCAAGGCTGATCGACGTGTACGCGAGGCTCGCGCAACACGGGCGCACCGTGCCGGCCGGGTCCTGCCCGACCGTTGGTATCGCCGGACTTGCGCTCGGCGGCGGGGTCGGCTTCGCCTCGCGGAAGTACGGGCTGACGTGCGACAACCTCGTCGAGGCGACGGTCGTGTTGGCGGACGGGAGTGCCGTGGTGGCCAACGCGCATGCGCATCCCGATCTCTACTGGGCCCTCCGCGGTGGCGGTGGCGGCAATTTCGGAATTGTCACGCGCCTCGTGTTCCGTACGTACCCGGTCGGCCAGGTGGCCACATACGCCATCGAGTGGCCGTGGTCCGATGCAGCGAAGGTCGTACAGGCCTGGCAGAAGCTCGCGCCGCACGCGCCCGACGGGCTCTTCTCGGTGTTGAACCTGAACTCAGCTGTCGGTGGCCGCGCGCGCATCACCTCGGCCGGGCAGCTCTTCGGTAGCGCAGACCGGCTGCGCGAGCTCGTCAAGCCCCTTGCGAACGCCGGCATGCCGATTCGCTTCACCGTGACATCACGGAGCTACCTGGACGCGCAGGAGATGTGGGCGGGCTGCTCCGGCACGATCGCCGAGTGCCATCTGCCGCCGCAGGGCCAGCTCGGCCGCTCCACGTTCAAGGGCAAGTCGAGCTACGCGAACAGGCCGCTGAGCCTCAGCGGGATCAACGCCATGATCCGGCAGATCGAAGCGCGCATCACCACGGGCAGCGGCTCGGGAATCATCCTGCTCGACTCCTACGGCGGTGCGATCAACCGCGTGAAGAAGGATGCGACCGCATTCGTCCACCGGGATGCGCTGTTCTCGATGCAGTATCTCGCCTACTGGGAGCCCTCAGCTGCCGCCGAGCCGAACCTCCGCTGGCTGCGGAACTTCTACGCGGCGATGCGGCCCTACGTTTCGCCGTACGCGTACCAGAACTACATCGATCCCGACCTCCGCAACTGGGGGCGTGCGTACTACGGCACGAACCTCCGCCGCCTCGTCGCCGTCAAGCAGCGCTACGACCCGAAGAACGTCTTTCGTTCGAGCCAGAGCATTCCCGTCAAGCTTCGCTGAGCGGGATCTGCGCCGTCACGACCGTGCCCTTTCCCGGCGGGCTGATCACGAACAGCGTGCCCCCGACCGCTTCGGCACGGTCGCGGAGGCCGAGGATGCCCGAGCCCGCCGAAGGATCGGCGCCGCCGCGGCCGTCGTCCGTGATCTCGAACTTCAATACCTTCTCGGCCAGCGTCATGTCGACCCTGGCTTTTGTCGCCTGTGCGTGCTTGGCGACGTTGGTGAGCGCCTCCGAGACGATGTAGTACGCCGTTGCCTCGATGTTCTCCGGCAGCCGTTCGGCCGGTGCGCTCATGTCGACTTCGATCGGCAGCCGCTCTGCAACACCCGCCAGCGCAGGCCCGAGGCCCTGCTCGGTGAGTGCCGCCGGATGCAAGCCGCGCGCCAGCTCTCGCAGCTCCTGGAGCGCCAGGTCGAGCTCCTTGGCGGCACCCTCGAGCGACGCTGCGGCGGCCTCCGCGTTCGACTCCAACTGACGCCGGGCGAGCCGGATCGTCAGCGCCAGGGAGACGAGCCGTTGCTGCGCGCCGTCGTGGAGGTTGCGCTCGAGCTTCCTGCGCTGCTCGTCGCCGGCCTTGACGAGGCGCGCGCGCGAGGCGCTCAGGTCCTCGCGCGCCTGCGCGCTCGCAACTGCCAACGACACGAGCTCGCAGAACGCACCCAGCCGAGCCTCCGTGTCGGCCGGCAGCGGCTCGGCGCTCGCGATCCCGACGGCGCCCCAGATGATGCCCGCAACGACGATCGGGGCGGATACCGACGAGCGGTACTTCATCAGTCTCATGCTGTCCGCGATCTCCCCGGGTCGTTCGGTGTAGTCGTGGATCCGCGCGGGCGCTCCGGTTCTCAGCACCTGGCCGATGCCGGTGTCCTCGTCGGCCTGGAGACGCATTCCGAGCGTGAACGCATCGCCTGCTCCTTCTGCTCTGCTGTGACGGCCGACGATCGTCGCCGTGTCGTCGCCTTCGAAGCGGAAGACCGCGGATGCGTTCACCTCGAGCACACGCGCACACTCCTCCGAGACGGCCGTGAACACGCGCTCGGGACTTGCCTCGGACGCGACGAGTGTCGCGACACGCCGGAGCGCGCGCTGCTCCTGCGCCAGGCGGCCGACCTGCGCGAGCCTCGCTTCCGGGTCGCCCCCGAACGCCTCCGCTTCGGCAACGCTCGGTGTGCTCGCGCTCAGATCGATGCCCGCGGTCACGAGCAATGCCGCGCCGCCGTCGGAACTCGGCATCAACCGGTTCGACCACGCGATCAGTTTCCGCTCCCCGCCCTTTGTCAGCCAGTGACCGACCTGGGGGCTCGAAAGGCCCGTGGCCCAGACGTATGCGAGCACCTCACCGAACGCCTCCGCCTCCTCCGGAGGAATGACGAAGTCGCGGGCGTCGCCGCCGATCACTTCGTCGCGGGCGAAGCCCGTCACGCGCTCGCAGGCGTCGTTGAAGAACAGGATTCGTCCGTTCTGATCGAGGACGCAGACGAGCGACATCGTCGTCTCCGTCAGAACCTTGGCGAACTCGTCGCCGAGGATGAAGTCAGGCGTCTGTGACATCGAAGAGGCTCACCTCGTAGTTCTCGAGCGCGAGCCTGGTCGTTCCCACCGTCTCCGCCGTGAGCTCGCCGAGCTGGTTCCCTGCCGCCGCGCTCGCCAGGAGCGATTCCTCGTCGGCCCACAGCGTGATCACCAGCGTCTTTGCCTCGTCAGGGTTCCAGAGCCGGATCAGCCCGCGGAAGCCGGAGCTGTCCCGGAGCCAGGGAAGGAGCTGGTCACGCACGATCTCGAGGCCGAGGTCGTGCTGCTCCTGCGTCGTCTGGAGGGCGTGCAAGCGCGCGAACACGCTGTCGTTTTACACTGTCGCCATGTCCTTCGCGCCCCGTCTGGCAATTGCCTGGGCAATCAACCTGGCGGCCCTCTGGGCTGCGAACGCGATCTGGGACGGTGTCCGGATCCACGGCTGGCAGGCCTACCTGATCGGCTCCGCCGTCCTCGGGATCGCAAATGCGGTGCTGAAGCCGCTGCTCACGATCCTGACGCTCCCGCTGATCATCATCACGCTCGGCTTCTTCTACCTCCTGATCAACATCGCGATGATCGCGCTGGCGGAATGGATCGCCCCCAACTTCTCCATCGACGGGTTCTGGACGTACGTCGGCACCGTCCTCGTCGTCTGGGCGGTCAACTGGATCGGCGACCAGGTGCTCGGCGATCTGCAACAACGCGCTCGGCCGCGTCTGATCTGACGAAGCGCTAGTCCGAATCGCGCGCCGCGCTGAGCGCGAGCAGCTCGCGCACTTCGTCGTCGGTCGTTTGCGAGAAGTCTTCGTACCAATTCCCGACCGCGTGGAAGGGCGCGGGCGTTACCGCGCACACGACCTCGTCGACCTCGTCCCTGAACCTGTCGCACGTCGCGCGTGACGCGACTGGAACGGCGATCACGATCCGGGCGGGCTCGTGGCGCCGGACTGCGCGCGCCGCCGCCTGCATTGAAGCGCCGGTGGCCAGACCGTCGTCGACGAGGATCACGGTCTTCCCCTTCAGGTCGGGCAGCGAGCGGCCGTCGCGATAAGCGGCTTCCCGTCGTCGGAGCTCGTCGAGCTCCTTTGCGAGGGTCCTTTGGAGCTGGTGCTCGCTGATACCGAGCCAGCGCAGAACGCCCTCGTCGAGCACGAGAACGCCGCCACTCGCGATCGCGCCCATCGCGAGCTCCTCGTGACCGGGAACGCCCAGTTTCCGGACGAGGAAGACGTCCAGGGGCGCTCCGAGCTCCTTCGCCACCTCGTAGCCGACGGGAACGCCGCCGCGCGGCAATGCGAGCACGACGACGTCGTCACGCCCGGCGTAATGGGAGAGGGCGCGAGCGAGGGCGCGCCCCGCCTCGGCGCGGTCACGGAACCGAACTCGATCGGTCTGATCGATCATGTCCGACACGTCTCAACCCCGTAGCTCGCCGAGCGTCACCGTGACGTGATCTTCTTCCCGTGTCGAAGGAGCTTCACGGGCACCTTTTGATCCTTCACCTCGAACTCGACGCTCGAGTGCGCCGGGTCCACATGCCACGTGCCTGTGGGCACGCGTACGATCCCGTGCTCGGTGTGGAGCTCGGTCGCCATGGTCGGACCTCCTCCTTGGCTTTCCTGTCTTGTAGCCCCGCGGGTGGCGGCCGCGAACGTCCCAGGTGTGGTCCAGGTGCCCTAGCCGGTCAATCCCAGAAGCCGTCGTGGACGGCGCTCGACTCCCTCGGCA